>CAZMXH010000010.1:4147-24315 GCA_964570165.1 uncultured Actinomycetes bacterium | reverse complement strand
CCCCCCCCCCCCCCCCCCCCCCCCCCCCCCCCCCCCCCCCCCCCCCCCCCACGGGGGGATGCCCAGGGGGCGGCAAGTTCGCTCGGCAGTGTGTCAGCCGGTTCGCGGTGTCCGGCGCCACCCTGGTCACGCCGTTGGATTGGCGAAAGCAGGCCACCGGGCCATTCCCCATGCTCTAGGGTGAGCGCAAGCTTGATCGACCTCAGGGGCCGAGGAGTCACGATGAACCTGTACGCCGCGGGCCGGGGCGCCTCCCGCCTGCGCGCTAGCATGCGCTCGAACCGCGGCCGGTCCCATGAGCGCAACGAGGACGCCTCCCTTGTCGACCTCGGGCGCGGCCTGTTCGTTGTCGCCGACGGGGTGAGCGGGAACCGGAGGGGCGACGTGGCCGCCCAGGTCGTGATCGACCGGCTGCCCGACCTGCTGGACGCGGCGCGCAGCGAGGCGTGGGCCGACCTCGACAGCGCCATCCAGCGCGCCGTCGTCGATCTCGGCGGCGTCGTTCGGGCCGAGGCCCGCTCCTCGCCGGACCTGGCAGGCATGGCCACGACGGTAGTGATGCTGATGATCGTCGGCGAGACCGCACACGTGGCGCATCTCGGCGACAGCCGGGCCTACCTCTGCCGGGACGGCAGCCTCCGCCGGCTCACGGAGGACCACTCGTTCGCTGCCGAGCTCGCGCAGAGCGGGGTCATCTCCGCCGAGGAAGCCGAGGAGCACCCCTTCGCCCACTCCATCACTCAGGCGGTCGGGCTGCCCAACAGCTCCGCCCCGTCCGTGCAGCGGTTCCCGCTCGCCGCCGGTGACCGGCTGCTGCTGTGTACGGACGGGCTCACCGACGTGCTCACCGACGAGCGCATCGAAGCCGTCCTGGCCGAGCACTCGGATCCCGACACGGCTTGCGAGGCACTCGTCGCAGAGGCGGCCGGCGGGCGCGACGACGTCACGGTCGTGATCGTGGACCACCGGCCGCCCGGAAACGCGACCACCTGATCGCGACGATGGCTCCGGCTCACCTCACCCCCACCGCGGGCTGCGGGAGGGACGCCCTCAGAACAGCGAGGCTTCGTCCGGTTCGGCCGGAAGCGGCTCGACCAGGTGCGGCCCGTTGTTCCTGACGCTGTTGACGTCGGTCGACACGGGGTACGCCTCGAGCCGGCCGGGTGCTGCCGGCACCAGCAGGCTGCGCAGCGTCGCGGCATCGTCGATCGTGGGATCCAGCCACTCCGCCCATCGTTCCGGTTCGATGAGCAGGGGTGTCCGGTCGTGGATCCGCCCGAGGTCGTCCTCGGCCTCCGTAGTGAGCACGACCGAGGTCCAGACGAACGCGGCAGGGTCGTCGTCGTCCGGCACGGCGGGGTCACGCCAGATCTCGTACAGCCCGGCCATCGCGAGCACCCCGCCGCCCTTCGGGCGGATGAAGAACGGCTGCTTCTTGCCCTTGGTCTCGCCGTACCACTCGAAGTAGCCGTCCGCGGGCAGCAGACACCGGCGCAGGGCGAACGCCCGCTTGAACGCCGGCTTCTCGTGCACCGTCTCCATCCGCGCGTTGATCAGGCGGTTACCGATGCTCGGGTCCTTGGCCCAGGACGGGATCAGCCCCCAGCGCAACGTCCGCAGCCGCCGCTCTGTGGCCTCCGGTTCGTCCCGGCGCCGTCGCGTCAGCACACCGAGGACGGTGTTGGTCGGCGCGACGTTCCAGTTCGGCTCGACGCGCTCTTCGACGTCGACCCGGTCGACGTGGAACTCCTCGGCCAGATCATCGGCGCTCCTACTGAGCGCATATCTTCCGCACATCAACTTCAAGCCTGCCACGGCCCACCGACACCGTGCCGCGTGGTAAGCAAGACCCATGAGCCTGGTTCGGTTGGCCGCCCGCCCGATGCTCGCGTCGGTCTTCGTGGTGCAGGGAATCAACAAGCTGCGCGCTCCTGACAAGCTCACCGAGCGCGCCAAGCCGGTCACGGACCGGCTGACACCGCTACTACAGCAGCACGTTCCGCAGCTGCCTTCCGATGCCCGCAGCCTGATCCGCATCAGCGGCGCGGTTGATTTCGGCGCCGGCCTGATGCTGGCCACCGGCAGGTTGCCGCGCATCGCCTCGCTCATGCTGGCCGCATCTCTCGTCCCGGCCACGGCGACCCACCAGTTCTGGAACGTCCACGACCCGGACGAGAAGGCAGCAGAACGGACCCAGTTCCTGAAGGACCTGGCGTTGGCCGGCGGCCTGCTGCTCGCGGGCGTGGACACGGCGGGACGACCCAGCCTGGGCTGGCGAGCCAGACACGCCGCGGCAGGGACGCGGAAGGCCGCGCGGTCACGGAGTCGGGAGGCCCGGCTCGCTGCGCGCGCAGCCCGCGCCGAGACGTCGAGGAGGATGGCGAGCGCCCTCCGCCGGTAGCGCCGCGGCTACGCTCTGAAACTGATGAGCGAACTGTGGCCCGCCCCCGCCGCCTCGGGACCTGTGCGTGCCGTGGTCTCGATGCCTGGGTCGAAGTCGCTGACCAACCGGGCGCTTGTCCTCGCCGCTCTCGCGGACGGGCCGAGCGTGCTGCGCCGCCCGCTCCGGGCCCGCGACACCCTGTTGATGGCCAGCGCGCTGCAGGCGCTCGGAGTCGAGGTCGACGACCGGGGTGGCGACTGGACGGTCACGCCGGATCGGTTGCGCGGTCCGGCGCGGGTCGACTGCGGTCTCGCCGGGACGGTGCTGCGGTTCCTCCCGCCCGTCGCGGTGCTCGCGGATGGGACGGTCGAGTTCGACGGCGACCCGCGAGCACGAGAGCGCCCCGTCGCCCCCATCCTGGATGCGCTCCGCACGCTCGGCGCGGACATCGACGACGGCGGGCGCGGTTCCCTCCCATTCGCCGTCCGCGGGACCGGTTCGCTGCCCGGAGGGGCGGTCACCATGGACGCCTCCGCATCGTCCCAGCTCGTGAGCGGGCTGCTGCTGTCGGGTGCGCGCTACGACAAGGGGATCACGGTCCGCCACGACGGCGAGCCGATCCCGTCCGCGCCGCACATCGAGATGACCGTCGGCATGCTGCGCGACGCCGGCGTCGGGGTCGACGACTCCGAGCCGGACACCTGGCAGGTGCACCCAGGGGCGGTCAGCGGGCTCACGCTCGACATCGAGCCGGACCTGTCCAACGCCGCCCCATTCCTCACGGCGGCGCTGGTCACAGGCGGCGAGGTCCGCGTACCCGGGTGGCCGAAGCGGACCCATCAGGCCGGCGACTGGCTCCGTGACCTGCTGACACAGCTGGGCGCCCGCTGTGTGCTGGACGCGGAGGGCCTCACGGTACGCGGCCTTGGCCGGATCCACGGCGTCGATGTGGACCTGCACGACGTCAGCGAGCTCACACCCGTCATCGCCGCGGCAGCCGCGCTCGCCGACTCCCCGTCACGGCTGCGCGGTGTCGGCCACATCCGCGGTCACGAGACCGACCGGCTGGAGGCGCTCGCGACCGAGTTGACCCGGCTCGGTGGTGATGTGACCGAGACGCCGGACGGGTTGATCGTACGGCCGCGGCCGCTGCACGGTGAGGTGTTCCACACCTACGCGGACCATCGGATGGCGCATGCGGCGGCCGTGCTCGGCCTGGCCGTGCCCGGTGTCCGGGTACACGACATCGGGTGTACGACGAAGACGTTGCCGGACTTTCCGGGGATGTGGCTGCGGATGCTGTCGGCCGGGCAGCGACCGTGAGCGCCGCCGGCCCGGCTCGTCGCGGCGGCCGGGCGCACGAGTCGTACGACGAGGCCGACGCGCGGATCCGGCCCGCACGCCGAACCCGGCCGCGCAGCAAGCTCCGCCCCGCTCATCGGCACGCCGAGCGTGCCCTTGTCGTCGCCGTCGACCGGGGCCGGCTCACCTGCGTCGTCGACGACGACGAGCGCACCGTCGTCGCTGTTCGCGCCCGCGAGCTTGGCAGAAAGGGCGTGGTGGTCGGGGACCGAGTCGGCCTCGTAGGGGACACGTCGGGTCGCGAGGGCACGCTGGCGCGCATCGTCCGCGTCGAGAAGCGGACGACGGTGCTACGCCGTACCGCGGACGATGACGACCCTGTCGAGCGGGTCATCGTCGCCAACGCCGACCAACTGGTGATCGTCACCTCGGTGACCGACCCTCCCCCGCGTCCGCGGCTCATCGACCGCTGCCTGGTCGCGGCCTTCGACGCCGGCATGGAACCGGTGCTGTGCGTGACCAAGACCGATCTCGGGGACCCGTCCACGCTGCTCGAGAGCTACACGCCGATCGGGGTACGCGTCCTGCGGTGCGGCCGCAATGTTGACACCGGACCGCTGCGAGAGCGGCTGGCGGGCCGGATGAGCGTCCTGGTGGGTCACTCCGGAGTCGGGAAGTCGACGCTGGTCAACTCACTGGTCCCGGATGCCGCAAGGGCTACTGGCGCGGTGAACGTGGTGACGGGGCGCGGCCGGCATACGTCCGCCAACGCCGTAGCACTCCGGCTGCCGGAGGGGGGCTGGGTGATCGACACACCCGGCATCCGCTCGTTCGGGCTGGCACACGTCGATCCTGATCATCTGATCCACGCGTTCCCGGACCTCGACGCCGAGGCGGCGGAGTGCCCTCGCGGGTGCACGCATGCGGCCTCCGAGCCCGAGTGCGCCCTGGACGACGCCGTCGCCGCGGGGCGGCTCGCCTCCGCCAGGGTGGACTCGTACCGCCGGCTGCTCGCGAGCCGTGTGCGACAGGCCGGCGACTGATCGTCGTTCGATCACGTTCGGCAGGTGCAGCCATGCCGCGACAGGCACGCAGGCCTCGTGAGGCGAGGGCAACCCTGCCGAACGTGATCGAACGACGATCAGCCGCCTGGGTTCCAGACCGCCTGGGAGCCCAAGTGCCCCGTCAGGACGACCAGAACGGTCGCCACGATCGCCGGCACCACGGCAAGCCATGCCGCCAGCGAGACCCAGCGCTTCCGCCACCCGGCGAGCAACGCAAGCATCGTGGCGAGGTTCAGTGCGAGCAGCGGTGCCGCCGCCCAGATCACACGCTGACCCTGCTGCTGGTGGTCCAGCACGGTCTCCAGCGCGGGTCCGCCGAGCTGCAGGCTCTCGAAAAGCCGGTTGCCGCTCCAGGTCGTCAACGGCACTGCGATCACGGCCACCGCTGAGAACGTGACCACCAGCCAGCCGTACGTCCGCCGCCACCCGGGCACCAGCGCGATCAACACGGTCCCGAGCGCAGCCAGGGGCACCACCACTACCGTTACATGAACCAGTAGCGGATGCAGCGGGATACCCAGGATCTCATCAGGCACGACGCCGTCCTCCTCCGTTGACGCGGGCGTCATCATGCCTCACGTAGGCTCGTTTTGTACGGTTCGACGCGCTAGGTTGACCAGCTGTGACCTATGACGACGACCTCAGGTTCGCCCACGTCCTCGCGGACGGCGCAGACGCCCAGACGATGCAGCGCTTCCGCGCCCGTGACCTGCAGGTCGGCATCAAGGACGACGCGACGCTGGTAACCGACGCCGACCAGGCCACCGAGGAGGCCATCCGGCGTACGCTCCAGCGCTCCCGGCCGAGGGACGCCATCGTCGGTGAGGAGATGGGTGCGGCAGGCTGGGGCGCGCGCCGCTGGGTCATCGACCCGATCGACGCGACCGCCAACTACGTCCGCGGTGTTCCCGTCTGGGCCACTCTGATCGGTCTGATGGAGGGCAAGGAGGTCGTCGCCGGGGTGGTCTCGGCTCCTGCTCTCGGGCGCCGCTGGTGGGCCGCGCGGGGAACGGGGACCTGGACCGGCAAGTCGCTGACCTCAGCTACCCGTTGCCACGTCTCGCGGGTCGACCAGCTCGCCGACGCGTCGCTGTCGTACTCATCCCTGGACGGATGGGAGAAGGAGGGACTTCTCGACCAGTTCCTGGATCTCATGCGGTCGTGCTGGCGCACCCGCGCCTACGGCGACTTCTGGTCCTACATGCTCCTCGCCGACGGCGCCGTCGACCTGGTCGCGGAGCCGGAACTCGCCCTGCACGACATGGCGGCCGTAGCGATCATCGTCGAAGAGGCAGGCGGGCGCTTCACCAACCTCTCCGGAGCGCCCGGGCCGCTCGGGGGCAACGCGGTCGCCACCAACGGCCTGCTGCACGACGAGGTACTCGCCCGCCTCGCGCCGCGCTGACGCGCACAGTCCCGCACAGCTAGCCGCCCCCGCTCGGGCCTACACTGCGGTCCGCCTCTGCGGCCGGGCGGCTGGCGGGGGACGAGAGGTACTTGCCCACGCTGTTCGCCATCGCGACGATCGGGACCGCCACCACGCCCCCGAGGATGCCGGCGACGAGGATGCCGATGGTGATCGCGACCACTACGGCGAGCGGATGGAGCCGGGCCATCCGCCCCAGGACGAGCGGCTGGAACACGTTGCCCTCGATCTGCTGGATCGCGATGATGCCTATCAACACGATCAAGGCGGTGAACAGGCCGTTGGCGACCAGGGCCACCAGGACGGCGACGCCTCCGGCGACGAACGCACCGACCAGCGGGACGAACGCCCCGAAGAACACCAGGACGCCCAGTGCCAGCGCCAGCGGCACACCCAGCACCAGCAGCAGAATCGTGATGAAGAACGCGTCGAACAGCGCCACCAGCGTCGTGCCCCGGACGTACGACGTGATGGTTAGCCATGCCTGCTCACCCGCTCCGGCCACCCGGGCACGGGCCCGCCGGGGGAACAGCCGGACTGCCCACGCCCAGATGCGCTCTCCGTCGTACAGCAGCAGCACGAGGGCGAACATCGTGAGGATGATGCCGGTGAGAACCTCGATCGTGGTCACAGCGGTAGAGACAGCGCCCTCCGCAATGGCTCCCTCCGCCTGGCCGAAGGCTTGCACGACGCTGTCGACCCAGCTCTGGATCTGATCTTCGGTCAAATAGAACGGCGGCCCGGCGAACCATTCCTGGAGTTCGACGAGGCCTTCGCCCGCCCGCTCGATGACCTCGTCGAACTGGCCGCTGATCGCGTTGCCGACGAGCGTGAGGGAGCCGCTGACCACGGCGATGAACGCGACGAACACGGTGGCCGCGGCGAGGCCGCGGTGCCACCCGGCCGCCCGCAGCCAGCGCACCGGCGGATACAGCAGCGCCGCCAGCAGCACCGCCACCGCCACCGGGAACACGGCCAGCCGCAACTGCCACGCGATCCAGCCGAGCAGCGCGACGGCCGCCGCGATCACCAGAACCCGCCACGACCAGTCCGCGGCGGCGCGGACCGCATACGGAACCGGGTGCTCGGGCTCCGACTCGTCGACGGGCTGTTCTCGCTCGACGACGACCCTGACCGGCTCGACGTCATCGGGATCGGCGCCGCCCTCGAGTTGGCGACGGCGCTGCGCGAATCGAGTGCGCAGGGCGTCCACCCGACCACGCAGGCGACGCGACACCTGATCGGTCACGGGTTCAGGGTGTCACAGCGTGCTGCGGGGATCACATGCATCGCCCTCGCCATGCCGGGTGCGCCTGGCGGGCGGGGGGTGACGCCCCACTTCCGCTGCCATCATCCACCCGCCGTCCTGACCTGCGGCTACCCGAACGGCACGGCGCGCGCGAGCCGCCGTCAAGCATCCGTTCGTCCCTCTGCCATCGGTTATTCGGCTGATCCCGCTTCGGCTCTCCGGTCAAAAACGCGCGCCGGGGTCTGGTCGAAACCTGCGTGATGGCGCAATCTGCAGGGGTGTCTGGCGATTCATGGGGGAAGCACCAGGGTCCGGGTGCTCGCCAACACTCGTTTCGACAGGGGGAATCAGTTCACGATGGCTGCGCTACCCGACCTGCGCGAGAGCCTGGTCGACAACGGGGATTATCTGAAGGGCGGCTGGCGATCGCTCGCTGCATGCCGGGGTATGGACACCGACTTGTTCTACCCCGAGGGGCGAGGGCGTGCCCTGCGGACAAGGGAGAGCATCGCCAAGCAGATCTGCGCCCAGTGCCCGGTCGCCCTGGAGTGCCGTCGGGCGGCCGCTGAGATGCCCGAACGGTACGGGATCTGGGGCGGGCTGACCGAGGGCGAACGAGGCTGGTCCAGGCGGTAGCACCGCGACTCAGGCTCCACGCGACGGGCGGGATGCCCGGGCACCGCCAGCACGGGATCACGCGAGGCGACCGGGCATCCAACGCCGATGCGCCGCACCGGCAGGTCCGAGCAGGAGATCGCGCGGGCCGAGCGCCGGGCTATCGGCGCCGTCCAGCCCGCCGGCCACGGCGGAAGGGCCATCGACCCGGTGCCGTATCGACCGTCGCATGCCGTGGAGCGCCAGCCATGTGGCGCCGGTCCGGATTGCCGCGAAAGTCTCATCAAGCCACCCTTTCGGTGGCCCGGGACGGCAATTAGGATCACAGGCAAGCGACCGGCGAAGTGAGCGGAGTCAAGGGGAACACCGATGGCCATGCAGAACCCTGCTCCGAACGGAGTGGACACGTCCACGCCCAACGTCGCCCGGATGTACGACTACTACCTGGGCGGCAAGGACAACTTTGCCGCCGACCGCCAAGCCGCCGACCGCGTGCTGGCCGCAATGCCCGAACTCCGGGAAGCCGTCCGCGCCAACCGGCAGTTCCTCACGCGGGCAGTGAGGCAACTCAGTGAGTTCGGCATCCGGCAGTTCCTCGACATCGGCTCCGGGTTGCCGACCCAGGGCAACGTGCACGAGGTCGCCCAGGCGGAGAACCCCGAGGCGAGAGTCGTCTACGTGGACTACGACCCCATCGTCTGCTCCCACGGGAAGGTCCTGCTCGAACAGTCCGGCGGGGTCGCCGTGGTCCAGGCCGACATCCGCCAGCCCGATGACATCCTGAACCACCCCGACGTTCGCTCCTTGATCGACTTCGAAGAGCCGGTCGGCGTGTTGTTGGTCGCCATAGTTCACTTCCTCACCGACGACGACGACCCCGCCGGGATCATCGGCCGGTTGCGAGATGCCATGGCGCCGGGGAGCTACCTGGTCATGAACCACGGCACCGGCGACGGTGTTCCCGGTCGCGATCAGGCGTTCAAGACGACCGAGAAGGTCTACCGTGCCTCCTCCGCCGCAGTCGCTAACAGGGGCCGTGACGAGATCCGCCGACTGTTCGACGGGTTCGAGCTCATCGAGCCCGGTCTCGTCTGGATGCCCGAGTGGCGGGCTACGGAGCCGGTAGAGCACCCGGAACGCTCGATAACCCTCGCCGGTGTCGGCCGCAAGCCCTGACTCGGTACTCGCACGATCCGGCCGGCGGCCGCAAATAGCTTCCTTATTGTTCTCACAGCAGCAACAAGGAAGCTATTTGCGGCGACGGGCCCTGGCAGCGGGGAAGGACGTTGCCGCTATCCGAGGTCCCGAAGGGCTCCCTCGATGCCGCGGTGGAAGGTCGGGTAGGCGTAGATCATGTGACGCAATGCGCCGACCGGGACTCGCGCGTGGACTGCGACGGCGAGCCCGGACAGGACCTCGCCACCCATGGGGCCGACCGATGTCGCCCCGACCAGAATCCCGTGCTCGGCGTCCGTGACCAGCTTGATCAACCCGTCGTTGCCGGCCTTGTGAATCCAGCCGCGAGCCGTGGAGGGCAGCTCCGCAATGCCTACTTCGGTCTCGATGCCGGCCGCTCGCGCCTCGGCCTCCGTCATGCCCACCGTGCCGACCTCCGGATCGGTGAACGTCACACGAGGCATCGCGCGGTAGTCAGCGGGTGGGCCGGGGTCGCCGAGGATGTCCCGCACTGCGATGTCGGCCTGGTAGGTCGCGATGTGGGTGAAGGCGCCGTGCCCGGTCACGTCGCCCACTGCCCAGATGCCGTCGGCCGCTCGGAGGTGCTCGTCCACCTTCACGATGCCGGTGGACGGATCCAGGCCCACCTTGTCCACACCCAGATCGGCCAGGTCCGTTCGGCGCCCGATGGACACGAGCAACCGCTCGGCGGTCAGCTCGCTGCCGTCGGCCACTTTCGCGGTGAAGCGTTCGCCGTCATGGCGGATCGCCTCGGCGCGGACTCCGGTGCGTACGGCGATCCCGTCGGCCGACAACGCCCGCTCGAGCACCGCCGACGCTTCCGGTTCCTCAGCGGGCGCAATGCGATCCTGCGCCTCGACCACGGTGACGGCCACGCCGAACCGGGCGAAAGCCTGTGCCAGCTCCAACCCGACCGCTCCCCCGCCGAGCACCAGCATCGACTCCGGCAGCGTCTTGGTCTCCAGGGCGTCGCGGTTCGTCCAGTACGGGGTCTCCGCGAGGCCGTCGATCGGGGGGATCACGGGCTCGGACCCAGGCGCAAGCACCACAGCGCGACGAGCCTCCAGCGTCTCCCCTCCTACCTCCACGAGCCGGGGCCCGGCGAGACGACCACGCCCGCGGATGAGCTGCCCACCCTTACCCTCGAAGCGCTCGGCCGCGGCCTCGTCGTTCCAGTAGGTCGTGGCCTCCTCGCGGATCCGCGCCGCCACCGGGCTCCAGTCGGGCTTGACCTCGGACTGACCGGCGATGCCGTCGATCCGGCGGGCTTCGGTCAGCAGGTTCGCCGCCCGGATCATCATCTTGCTGGGGATGCACCCCCAGTACGGGCATTCGCCGCCGACCAGCCTGTCTTCGATGCCGACCGTCGCCAACCCTGCCTCGGCGAGTTGTCCGGCCACCGACTCGCCACCGACGCCCATGCCAACGACGACGACATCCACCTGCAACGCCACGCCTCTGCTCCCCTCACAAGTCGATCATGTGAGTGCCGTCCGGCGCGCCGGTCCGCACCCGGCGTGCCGGACGGCACTCACATGATCGACAACTTGGTCACACCCCCACAGTAACTTCCCCGCCGTGGCGATCACTTGGCGAAGACCCCTCGTTGCGTCGTGAAGAGCGCAGGGGTCCGCTATGGTCGGAGTCACTGTGGGCAGGGCGGACGAACCAGGCCGGTACCGGCGCAACCGAGCGACTCGCAGGCCAGTGAAGCGGGTGCTGTTCTTCTCGGTAGTACTGGCTGTACCTGCCGGAATCGCACTGTTTCCAGCACCGGTCGACAACGCGCCGCCATCGGAGGCGTCGATCGTGGCAGCCGCCGAACGCGGATTCTCGCCGTACGGCCGCTCCGACATCAGGGCGGCCGGCGTGCCGGCCCCGGTACCCACCCACGTGGCGACGCTCGAGGGACGGGTTGTGAACGGCCGCGTCCAGCCGGAGCCGGTCGATCCGCCCTCGGCCGCCGAAGCGGAGTACGACGTCGCAACGGGCAGCAGCGAGCCGCCGGCCGAAGCATCCGGTGAGGTGGTCAGGTACCTGGTCGAGGTGGAGAGAGGGCTGCCGTTCGACCCTGACGAGTTCGCCGCCGCGGTCCATACGATCTTGAACGACGAACGCGGGTGGGGCCCCCAGGAAGATATTCGCTTCAAGCGGGTCGACGACGGACCAGTGCGATTCCGGGTGTCCCTGTCCAGCCCAGACCTGACGGACGCGGAGTGCTACCCGCTGCGTACGGGGGGCAAGGTGTCGTGCTGGAACGGCACCCGAGCTGTGATCAACGCCAAGCGCTGGGGTACGGGCTCGGAGACGTTCGCCGGCGACCTGCTCACCTACCGGGAGTATCTGATCAATCACGAGGTCGGCCACGCGCTCGGCCACCAGCACGAGAACTGCCCGAAGGAGGGCGAGCCCGCGCCGGTCATGGTCCAGCAGACCAAGTCGCTCGAGGGCTGCGAAGCAAACCCGTGGCCGTCCTTGTGAGGGCCCGAAGAATGTCGACGCAGCCGCCCGAACTGGTAGCCGCCGCCGAGCGCCGGGCCTCGGCGGCGGGCTTCGCGATGTCCAGCGAGCGACCGGTCGGCCAGTTGCTCGCGGTGCTGGCCGGGTCGGTGCGCCGCGGCGGCCGCATCCTCGAGATGGGCACCGGGGTCGGCGTGGGCCTCGCGTGGATCGTGGAGGGCCTGACGGGCCGTACCGACGTCGAGGTCATCAGCATCGAGCTCGACCCGGCCACGGCGCGCCTCGCGGCCGCGGCCCGCTGGCCCGCCTTCGTGCGCCTGCTCGTTGGTGACGTGCTCTCCTCGTACGACGAGCTCGGACGGTTCAACCTGATCTTCGCCGACGCGCAGGACGGCAAGTGGGAAAGCCTGGACCGGACGGTGGCCGCCCTGCAGCCCGGTGGTCTGCTGCTCGTCGACGACATGGCGCCCGCAGAGTGGAGCAGCGCCGAACATGAGGCGAACACCGCGCAGGTGCGGGAGTACCTTCTCGGGCACCCCGAGCTGACCTGCGTGGAGCAGCACTGGAGCAGCGGCGTGATCCTCTGCTCCCGCCGGAGCCCGTCGTGAGGGAACGGCTTCCGGTCAGGCGAGCTGGACGAGGGCCGATCCAGCCACGAGAAGGACGAGGCCCAGCACGCGGTGTGGCGTCAAATCCCTCCTGGGCAGGCGGAACAAACCCCCGCGATCGATGACCGCTGAGGCGACCTGCTGCCCGGTCACGGTCAGCGTCACGGTGGTCGCGGCGCCGATGACAGGCAGCAGCATGAAGGTGGCGGTGACATAGGACGCGGCGCAGGCGGCGCCGAGCCAGCCCCACCACGGCATGCTCGCCAGCGGGCGAACCTGCGGCAGCGCCGTCGCCCGCAGCGCGGCCATCCCCAGCAGCACCACGCTGATCGCTGCCGTTGCCACGATGAAGCTGGTCAGTGCGACGGCCAACGGCTCGCGCAACCCCTCCCGAAGCTGCGCGTTCACCGCCCCTTGCACCGGCAGTCCGGCGCCGGCGACGATGCCGAGGGCGAGCCAGCCGGCACTGCGGGCGCGGGCTCCCGCCCGGGGTGGTGTCGCCGTGGCGACCCGTCCCCCGCCCCCCGGAAGCGCCCCGCCCAGCACCGGCCCGCCAGCCGGGACACGGCGCGGGCCACCCGACTGGCCGCGGATGACCGCCGTGATCCCCGCGAGGGCCGCGATCACACCGAGCACCATGCCAGCGGTCGGCGGCTTGGCCGGCACGCCGAGCAACCCGAAGACGTCGATGGCCACAGAGGCGACCAGCTGGCCGGTCACGAACAGGCCCACGGCCGCGAGTGCGCCCAACCGGGGGAACAGGAGGATCCCGCTGGTGATGTACAGCGGGCTTGCCAGGCCGCCGAGCAGCTGCCAGGCAGGCAGGTCGGCGACCAGCCGGACGGCATCGATCGCCCCGGCCGCGACCGCGAGAGCGAGTAGCAACGCGGCAGCGACTCCCAACTGCAGCGTCGCGGCGCCGTACGGCGTGCCGACCGCCTTGTTGAGCTGGACGTTGGCCGCTGCCTGTACCGCCAGCAGGCTGCCGGCCAGCAGCGCGGATGCGAGTAGCGCGAGATGCATGAGACGTACTCCTTGAGTAACTGGACGCGATGTCCGGTTGCGTTGTAGACGGCTGAACCGGACGCGATGTCCGAATATTTCCCGTGCGGCGTCCTACGCTGGGTCCGTGAGCGAGCCGGTGGCTGCGAACGACACGGAACGAAGCGGCACCGGTCGGCTGCGTGCGGACGCGGCGCGCAACCGGGAGCGGGTGCTCGCCGCGGCGGAGCGGCTGTTTTCCTCAGTTGATCCGCGCCAGGTGACCATGGAGGACATCGCCAGGGCGGCGGGGGTCGGGCGGGCGACGCTCTACCGCCGCTTCGCCACGCCCGCCGCTGTGGCGCTGGCGTTACTTGACGAGCACGAGCGCCGGCTGCAAGACGAGATCATCCGCGGGGCACCGCCGCTGGGCCCGGGCGCGCCGCCGTCCGAACGGCTCGCGGCGTTCTACGCCGCCATGGTCGACATGCTGGAACGGCACCTGCATCTGGCGCTCGGCGGGGAGACCGGCAGCGCGCGGTTCCACACCGGCGCGTACGGGTTCTGGCGGCTGCACGTGCGCACCTTGCTCACCTCAAGCGGTGTGCCCGAGGTCGATGCCATGATTGACGTCCTGCTGGCACCGCTGGCACCGGACGTCTACCACTACCAGCGGCACGAGCTCGACCTGACCCAAGAGCAGGTCACCGCGGCATTGGGCACGCTCGCCAGGCGCGTGCTCGGGCAATGAGCCGGACAGCCGGCGGCGTCGGCTATGCTGAGCAACGGCCGGTGAAGATCGCCGGCTGGCACGGTGCTCAGCGAAGTCCGGTGCGAAACCGGCGCTGTCCCGCAACTGTGATGCCTCCGCCCCCGGAGGTTTAGCCAGGTCGCCTGACCCGTGCCGACGGAACTGCCCTCGGAGGAAGGGCGGTCCGTGCGGGCAGGCCCGCCGGGCTGACCTCCCTCCGCACGAAGCGGAGGTGTCATCGTGCTACTGGAAAGGGCCGCCCGGGTAGCGGCCATCACTCCCCTCGTCCTGCTCGCCGCGTGTGGCTCGGACGACGGATCCGCCACCAGCACCGCCACGAGCACCGCCACCAGCCCGGGGCCTGCGGAGGCCGCGGCGTTCCCGGTCACCGTGGAGGCGATCAACGGCAGCGTGACCGTCGAGTCCGAGCCGGAGCGGATCGTATCGCTGTCGCCGACCGCCACGGAGACGCTGTTCGCCGTCGGTGCCGGCGACCAGGTCGTCGCCGTGGACGAGCAGTCGAACCATCCCGAGGAGGCGCCCACCACCGACCTGTCCGGATTCGAGCCCAACGTCGAGGCGATCGCCGAGTACGAGCCCGACCTGGTGTTCGCCGAGGGAAATGCTCCCGATGACCTCACCGACGGCCTGGACCGGCTGGGCATCCCTGTGGTGCTCCAGGCGGCGGCGGCCGACGTCGAGGAGGCGTACCAGCAGATCGAGGACATCGGTGCGGCCACCGGCCACGCCGACGCGGCCGGAGAACTGGTCGCGGACATGCGGGACCGGATCGAGAAGGTGGTCGCCGACCTGCCGGACGGGCCACCGCTGTCGGTGTTCCACGAGCTCGGCCCGGACCTTTACACCGCGAGCTCGGACACGTTCATCGGCCAGGTCTACGCCGAACTCGGGCTGGTCAACGTCGCCGACGAGCCGGCGGAGGAGGCCGGCACCCCGTACCCGCAGGTCTCGGCCGAGTACCTGGTGTCGGCCGACCCCGACATCGTGATCCTGGCCGACAACAAATGCTGCGGGGTGACACCCGAGCAGGCGGCCGAGCGGCCAGGCTGGGAGGATCTGACCGCGGTCCAGAACGGCAC
Organism: uncultured Actinomycetes bacterium; assembly: GCA_964570165.1. Taxonomy (GTDB): domain Bacteria; phylum Actinomycetota; class Actinomycetes; order Jiangellales; family Jiangellaceae; genus JBMCTR01. The sequence continues at coordinate 9,179 of CAZMXH010000010.1, read as the reverse complement.
CGTCATCGTTGTGGACGAGGACGTCGCCTCTCGCTGGGGTCCCCGGATTCCGGATCTCTACGACGAGATCGCCGACGTGATCCGAACGGCGCGCGGTACCGGGTGACTACAACGAGGCGGGTAGCCCCCGGCGCGTCCGACGCCGCAACCGGCATGGGCGCTCCCGAGCCGGGCGCACACGGCACCGCCCTTTCGTGGCGGTGGCTCGGCGGCGGGTTCGCGGCGCTGCTCGGCGCGCTGCTCGCAGGGCTGGCGCTCGGTCCGGCCGGGATTCCGGCGGATGCCATCGTCGCGGACCTCGCGTCACGGCTCCCGGTGGTCGACCTGGGAACCCGGCTGGACCGGATCGACGCCACGGTGCTGTGGGAGATCCGGGCGCCGCGGGTGGCGCTGGGTGCGCTCGTCGGCTCGATGCTCGCCCTCGCCGGAGGCTCGTACCAGGCGGTCTTCCACAACCCGCTGGCCGACCCGTACCTGCTCGGTGTCGCCGCCGGCGCCGGCCTCGGAGCGACCGTCGCGATCGCCTACGCCGGCGCCGGGACGCCCGTGCTTCCGGTCGCCGCGTTCGTGGGCGCAGTGGTCGCCGTCGCCGCCGCGTACGCGCTGGGCCGGTCGGTCGGGGTGACGAGCCGCGCGTCCCTTGTCCTCGCCGGGGTCGCGGTGGCGGCTTTCCTCACCGCTATCCAGGCGTTCGTGCTCCAGCAGAACTCCGACGACGTGCGGTCGGTCTACATCTGGCTGCTCGGCCGGTTGTCGACGTCGGGCTGGGGGCAGATCGCGTCGGTGCTCCCGTACATCGCGGTCAGCTCGGTGACGATCCTGGCGTACCGGCGGGTGCTGGACGTGCTGCGGGTTGGTGACGAGGAGGCCGCGACGCTCGGTATCGCGGTCACCCGGGTCAGGCTGCTGATCGTCGTCATGGCCACGCTCGGGACGGCCGCGGCCGTCGCCGTCAGCGGGCTGATCGGGTTCGTCGGCATCCTGGTACCTCACGCCATACGGTTGCTCGCCGGGGGCGCCTACCGCGTCGTGCTGCCGCTGTCAGCGCTGTTCGGGGCCGCGTTCCTGGTGCTCGCCGACATCGTGGCACGGACCGCGATCGCCCCCGCGGAGCTGCCGATCGGCGTGGTGACCGCGTGCATCGGAGCGCCCTTCTTCGCTGTCGTGCTCCGTACGACCCGGACGGTGGCGCCGTGATTCGGGCGGCGGGGGTGACAGTCCGGCTGGCCGGGATACCCGTCGTCGACGGCGCCGACCTCACTGTCGGCGACGGCGAGTGGGTGATGCTGATCGGGCGCAACGGGGCTGGTAAGACAAGCCTGCTGCGCGCCGTCGCCGGGCTGGTGACCTACGACGGGTCGGTCGCCGTCGACGGCCGCGAAGTCGGAACGCTCCGGCCGCGCGACCGCGCGCGCGGCCTGGCCATGGTGCCGCAGAGCCCGGTGGTGCCGGTGGACATGACGGTGCACGACTACGTCCTGCTGGGCCGCACGCCGCATCTGGGGTTCCTCGGCCGGCTCGGCCGCCGCGACGAGGAGGCAGCCCTGGATGCTATCGCCAGCCTGGAACTGCAGAGCCTGGCCGGCCGGCGGCTCGGCGCGCTGAGCGGAGGCGAGCGGCAGCGGGCGGTGCTGGCCCGGGCGCTCGCGCAGGACGCCCCCGCCCTGCTGCTCGACGAGCCGACGACGGCGCTGGACGTCGGCCGCCAGCAGGACGTCCTCGAGCTCGTCTGGCGGCTACGCGGTGAACGCGGGCTCACCGTCCTCGGAGCGATCCACGATCTCACGCTGGCCGGGCAGTACGCCGACCGGCTGGTGCTGCTCGATCACGGACGGGTCGTGGCCACCGGCGCGCCCGCCGAGGTGCTGGACGAGCAGCGAGTGAACCGGCACTACGACGCCCACGTACGGGTCACCCACGTCGACGGGCTGCCCGTGGTGCTGCCGACACGCCCGGTCCATGCCCGGCCGGCTTCGTCCACAGAGGAGAGGGAATGAGCGATCCGGACCGTACGGAACCACCGGTGGAGCCACCGACCGAACCACCGCAGCACCCCCCTCGCCGGGTGCAGCCCTCCGTCGTCCTGGTGAACACCGGTGACGGGAAGGGCAAGTCCAGTGCCGCGTTCGGCACCATGCTGCGCGCGGTGGCGCGCGGGTGGCGGGTCTCGGTAGTCCAGTTCATGAAATCGGGCCGGTGGCGCGTCGGTGAGGAGGCGGTCGCTCGGCAACTCGGCGTCGACTGGGCGGCCACCGGCGACGGGTTCACCTGGCTCAGCGACGACCTGGAGCGGAGCAAGGCGCTGGCCGGCGCCGCCTGGGAGCTGGCCCGCGAGGTCATCAAGGCAGGTCAGCACGAACTGGTCATCCTGGACGAGATCACGTATCCGATGAACTGGGGCTGGATCGCCACCGAGGAGGTCGTGTCGGCGATCCGCGACCGGCCCGACCATGTCAACATCATCGCGACCGGTCGCGACGCGCCCGAGCCGTTGCTGGACGTGGCCGACACCGTCACGGAGATGGTCAAGGTGCGGCACGCCTACGACAAGGGTGTACGCGCCCGGAGAGGGCTCGACTACTAATGGCACTGACGGTGCTGCTGGGAGGCGCCCGCAGCGGCAAGTCCGCGCTCGCGGTGCGCCGCGCCGCCGCAACGGGGGCGCACGTGGTGTTCCTCGCAACCGCCGAAGCGCGGGATGCCGAGATGGCCGACCGGATCGCTCGGCACCTTGCCGACCGACCGGCGGCGTGGCAGACGGTAGAGGCACCCATCGAGGTACCGGCATCGCTGCGGTCCGCGCCCGAGAGCGCCACCGTCATCGTCGACTGCCTGTCACTGTGGGTGTCCAACCTGCTGGAGCACGGGTGGCGCGACGAGGACGTCCTCGAGGTGGCGGGTGAGGCCGCCGGGACGGCGGCGCGCCGCCCCGGGCTGACACTCGCCGTGAGCAACGAGGTCGGGATGGGCGTCGTCCCCGAGAACCGGCTTGGCAGGCGCTACCGCGACCTGCTGGGGCGCGTCAACGCGGCCTGGGCCGCGGCGGCGAGCGAGGCATTCCTGATCGTGGCCGGACGGCAACTGCGGCTGGAGGCCGTATGAGCCTGCTAGCGGGCTCCGCACTGCGCGAGGCCGTGGCTCGCATCGGTCCGGCGGACGCCGCCGCGGAGAGGGCCGCCCTCGCGGCCTTCGCCGGCAAGGCCAAGCCGCCAGGCAGCCTGGGGAGGCTCGAGAAGCTCGCCGGCCGGGTGGCGGGTATCCGCGGCGTCGCGAGGCCTGAGGTGCCCACACCGGCCGTCGTCGTCTGCGCCGCCGATCACGGTGTGGCCGCCGAGGGGGTCAGCGCCTATCCGCAGCAGGTCACCGCCGCCATGGTCGCGACGATCGCGTCGGGGCGCGCTGCCGTGTCGATGCTGGCCAACCAGTGTGGGGCCCGGCTCGTCGTCGCCGATCTTGGCGTGCGGACGCCGGTTCGGCATCCTGCCGTGCTGGACCGGCGGATCGGCCCGGGTACCGCCAACGCCGCGGAAGGTCCGGCAATGGATCGTGCTGCGGCAGAGCAGTCTCTCGCGGCGGGTGCCGACCTGGCAGCCATGCTCGTCGACGACGGCGTCGACCTCATCGCGGTCGGCGAGATGGGCATCGCGAACACGACGTCGGCCAGTGCGCTCACCGCCAGACTGCTCGGCATCGACCATGCCGGGGTGTGCGGCCACGGTACCGGCATCGACGATGCCGGTCTGGCCCGCAAGGTCGAGGTGGTCGGGCGGATGCTCGCGGCCAACCCGGTGCCAGCGAGCGAACCGGTCGGCGTACTGGCCGGCATGGGCGGGTATGAGATCGGAGCGCTCGCCGGAATCATGCTGGGTGCGGCGGCGCGGCGGGTTCCGGTAGTGCTCGACGGCTTCATCACCGCGGCCGCCGCGCTGGTGGCGGCCAGGATCGCGCCCGCCTGCACGAGCACGATGATTGCCGCGCACCGGTCGGCCGAGCCCGGCCACGCCCGCGTCCTCGCCGCCCTCGGACTCGAGCCCCTGCTCGACCTGGGGATGCACCTTGGCGAGGCAAGCGGCGCCGCGCTCGTGCTCCCAATGATCACGTCAAGCATGGCTTTGCTGCGTGACATGGCCTCTCTTGCCGAGGTGACCGGTGGATGACCGGGGCCTCCGTACCGCTGGCCGCGCGTTGGGCGCCGCCGTCGCTTTCCTCACCCGGGCACCCGGCCTTGCCGGCTTCCGGTACGGCGGTGCCGACCTGGTGCGCGGATCGCCCGCGTTTCCGCTGGTAGGTGCCGCGGTCGGGGCGATCGTGGGCGGCGCCGTGCTCGCCGGGACCCGGCTCGGAACGCCGGCGATCGTGGCGGCCACGCTCGCCGTCGCGCTCGGCGTCGTGGTTACCGGCGCCCTGCACCTCGACGGTCTCGCCGACTCGGCGGACGGTCTCGCCGGTGGTACGCCGGAACGGGCCTTGCAGATCATGCGCGACCACGGTGTCGGGGTGTACGGCGTGACGGCGGTCGTTCTGAGCCTGCTGCTCCAGGTCGGCGCAATCGCGTCGCTGCCTCGGACGAGCGTGTTGCCGATGCTGGTGGCGGTGCACGCCGTCGCCCGGACGGCTCCCGTTGCGCTGGCCGCAGCGTGCCCGTACGTCGGTGGCAGCGGCACGGGCCTTGACTTCGTGGCTGGCATGCGGTGGCTGCGTGCCGCCGCCGGCTTCGTCGTCGCCGCTGTGGTGGCCATCCCGTTGGCCGGTGCCGCAGGGCTGGGCATGCTCGGCTGCCTCGTTGTAGTAGCCGTCGGCATCGGGCTGGTTGCGCGACGCCGGCTTGGCGGCGTAACGGGCGACGTGCTCGGTGCGGCGGCAGAGCTTACGCTCCTGGCCAGCCTGGTCCTCAGCGTGGCCATGACGGCTACGTGATGTCGCGTCGGCTCGACGTCCACGAGCCGACGGCAACGAGCACGATGACGTAGCAGCCGAGCACCACCCCGCCAAGCCACGGCTCAAGAAAATCTTGGTTCGTCAACGTGATCCC
>CAZMXH010000010.1:239-4047 GCA_964570165.1 uncultured Actinomycetes bacterium | reverse complement strand
CCCGGCGCGGTGTGGCCAGGAACGTTGCCGTGGCAGTCCGGTGCCGGAACTCACCGGTGATTCCTACCGCGCCAAGCACCGCCGCAAGCGGGGCGGCTCCACCCGCGGCCGTGGCGAACAGCGTCCGCTGGCCGTGCGGCGTCGAGAGGGGCAGCGTCCAGGTGTCGGGGTCATCGGAGAAGCCGATCAGCAGACCCGCGTACAGCGCGGTGATCGCGACGGAGGCGAGAAGCAGCCACAGCCAGAGCCGCGTGGTGGCGAGCTTGCGGACCTCGGCTGCGATCAGGCGGCGCATCCGTCAGCGCCCTCCCCTGCTGCGGTCAACTCCAAGAAGACCTGCTCGAGGTCGCCTCGTGCCGGGGCGAGTTCATGGACCTCGATCCGGTGGACGTACGCCAGATGCCCGATCTCGGCGGCCGGTAGACCAGTGACCCGGAGCATGTGCGTCGCGGTGCGGTCGATGCGAGCGGACGGCCCCGCGCGATCTCGTAGCACGTCATGTAGCCGGGTGGCGTGCGGGCTGCGCACTTCCACCGTCTGGTCACGGCCCACAAGCTCGGGCAGCGAGCCGGCGGCGACCAGGCGACCACCAGCGATGAGCACAACATGGTCGACAAGCTGCTCAAGCTCGAACAGCACATGGCTAGAGACCAACACTGCACGGCCTTGCGCAGCGAGGTTCCGCAACAGCCGACGCAGCCAGGCCATGCCTTCCGGATCGAGCCCGTTCGCCGGCTCGTCGAGCACGAGTGCACCCGGCTCGCCGAGCAGCGCTCCGGCCAGCGCGAGCCGCTGCCGCATGCCCAGCGAGTAGCCCCGCACCGACCGGTGGGCCGCGGCCGTCAAGCCGACGATCTCCAGCACCTCGTCAGCTCGGTGCTCCGGGTAGCCATGCACGGTGCAGTACACGCGGAGGTGGTCCCTTCCGCTGCGCGCGGGGTGGAATCCGGTCGAGTCGAGCACCGCGCCCACGTGGTCGGCGGGCCTGGGCAACTCGGCGTACGGCCGGCCGCCGATCGTCGCGCTTCCGGCGTCGGGTGCGACCAGGCCCAGGATCATCCGCAGCGTGGTGGTCTTCCCGGACCCGTTGGGCCCCAGGAAGCCCGTCACCGTGCCCGCCTGGACGGCGAAGCTCAGCCCATCGACAGCCCGTACCGTCCCGAAGCTCTTCGTCAGGTCACGTACCACGATGCTCGCGTCCATCGGCTACTCCTCGGCCACGGCGCTGATCACACCATCGACCACGTGCTCGAGGACCCGGGCGGCTGTCTCCGGCCGCGGCGCCCCGGCGTCGAGCCACGCGATCACTGCCTCGATCACCACCACCGGCACGAGCGCCGCCGCCCAGCTCCGCCGGGCCTCGTCCGGCAGCCGCTGCTCCAGGTAAGGCCGGGAGGTTTCGACCATCGCCTCCCGCAGCCAGTCCGCATGCCGGCGAAACTCCGGCTCCCTCCCGGCATGCCGGAAGAACAGGCGGAACCCGTCCGGGTTGTCCTGCGCTACCTGGACAAGGCCTTCGAGGCTGCCCGGCCCTAGCGCGTCGGGGGCCCCGGTGGCCCGCACGAGTTGCTCCGCTATCTCGTCGAGCACCGCCTGGTAGAGCTCGGCCTTGGACTCGAAGTGCCGGTAGATCAGTACCCGGCTGACCCCTGCCTCCGCCGCGACGTCATCCAAGCTGGTCCCGGCGAACCCGGCCGTTGCGAAGGCGCGGGTCGCGGCGCCGATCAGGGTGCGCCTGCGTTCCGGCCGTTTAAGCAGCCGCGGTTGGGCACCGTCCATCATGCAGCTACTCCATCCTGAAGTGTTTATGTTTTAGTTAACACATCCGCGATAACACACTACAGTAAAGACATGGCATATCATCATCCGGTCTTCGCCCGGCTGTACAGCCGCCTCTCGCCGGCCATGGAGCGCAGCGGCATGGGTGAGCATCGCGATCATCTGCTGGCCGGACTCACCGGACTGGTGGTCGAAGTCGGCGCTGGCGATGGCGCGAACTTCCCCCATTACCCCGCGGGTGTCGAGCGCGTCGTGGCCGTCGAGCCCGAGCCCTACCTCCGTGGCCGGGCGAGCGAGCGCGCCGCCCGGCTGCCCGTAGCGATCAACGTCGTCGACGCCGTTGCCGAGCGGCTGCCGCTACCCGACGCGAGCTTCGACGCCGGAGTCGTCAGCCTCGCGCTGTGCTCTGTCAGGGACCCGCACGCAGCGCTGCAGGAGTTGCACCGGGTGATCCGCCCGGGAGGCGAGCTGCGCTTCTTCGAGCACGTCCGTTCCCGCTCGCCCGCGATGCGGCAGGTCCAGCGTGTGCTGGACGCCAGCGTGTGGCCGGTCCTCGCCGGCGGCTGCCACTCCGGCCGGGACACCGCGGCGGCGATCGCGACGGCAGGTTTCGCGATCGAGAACATGCGGTCCATCCGGTTCCCGGACATCCCCCTTCCCACCCCGGTGTCGGAGCACATCGACGGCGTCGCTCGTCGCCCGTGAGGCAACACGTGGGCAGTGCCACAACACGCGTCATCGAAGAGGCCAACGGGGCAGAATTGAAGGCGATGGCTCGAACCCGAAACCTCGGAGCTCCCGTGCTCGCCACACCAGACTGCCGCTATGCCGTGTTGGTCGACGTCGGCTATCTGTACGCCTCGGCTGCGGCAACGCTGTTGCACGCAAGCTCCCGCCGGGACTACAAGGTCGACACCGCACATCTGATCGCCGATCTCAAGGAGCGGCTCGCCGACATGCTCGGAGAGTCGTTGCTGCGGATCTACTGGTACGACGCCTCCCGTGATCGTGTGCCGACGGTGGAGCACCGGGTCGTGGCATCGCTCCCGCAGGTCAAGCTGCGTCTTGGCAACCTGAACCGGCAGGGGCAGCAGAAAGGGGTCGATGCGCTCATCCGCGGTGACCTGGAGACGCTGGCCCGCAACCGGGCCGTCAGCCACATCGTGCTCGTGGCGGGCGACGAGGACATGGTGCCGGGCGTCGAGGCGGCCCAGGCCCATGGTGTCGTCGTCCACCTCTGGGGCGTGGAACCCGAGTACGGAAGCAATCAGGCCGAGCGGCTGATCTGGGAATGCGACGACAGCGACCGGATTCCACAGGAGCTACTGAAGCCTCACTTCACGAGGGTGGACCGTCCGACCGAGACCGATCGGGCAGAGCATCCGCCGACGCCGCTCGATGTGATCACCGGCTCGGCGCCCGCGCCCGCACCGCGGCTATCGTCTGCCGTGGCGGCGACGCGCAAGAACACCTACCTAGGACCGCCACGGGAGCGGATGGTGGAGGTGGGCGAGCACGTCGCGCAGAAGTGGATCCTCACCAGGGGCAAGGACAATCTGCGCGACCTGCTCCCGGGCCCGATGCTGCCTACCGTCATCGACCACGAGTTGCTGGTCGAGGCGGAGAAGGAACTCGATTACTCGCTCCGCCCGTACCAGGAGGCCCGCACCTGGCTACGGGACGGATTCTGGGAGCGCATCTACCGCGAGTTCGGCATCCGCACCTGATCGTCCACGCCGCTGGGTGGATCCCTGCCCTAGGTGAAGATGCTGACGCCTCCCGGGCCGACCAGCAGTCCCACGATGATCAGCAAGATCCCGTACAACCACTGCCTGCGTACGAGCATGACGATCCCGGCGATGACCAGAATCACGGCGATGAGCCACAGTATGAAATCCATGTCCACCGTGTACCCGGGGACGATCAGCGCTCACGCAAACGGTGGAGCTGTGTCAATTCCTGTGACGAGGACGAGGTCGCGGGAGGTTCCGATCCGTGTCGAACTCCTCCCCGGGGCGCGGTGAGCAGG
>CAZMXH010000010.1:0-229 GCA_964570165.1 uncultured Actinomycetes bacterium | reverse complement strand
GGGGACGATCAGTCGAAACGCCGAGGGACGCGCGGGACGCCCGAGCCCCGCCTGTTTCCAGCCCAGCCGAACGGGTAACCGCAGGTGGGAACCCGTTCACGAGGAGGACACACATGCTCACGCGTCTGTTCAGCCGTACCGTCCAGGTATCCGCCCACTGCGACCTGCCGTGCGGCGTCTACGACCCCGCACAGGCACGCATTGAAGCCCAGTCGGTCAAGGCGATCGA
>CAZMXH010000009.1:0-25507 GCA_964570165.1 uncultured Actinomycetes bacterium | reverse complement strand
ATACAGAATCATAAACCGGCACGCGACTGCATACAACAGGCGCGACGGACGGATGCACCCGGATCGACGGGTGTTGCTGATCGCGCGAACCCCGTGGGGCGCCGGAGCGGGTACTTGGGGTTACCGATCGGGGCGCAGCCTGGCCGAGATGGCGCCGCCGCCGGGCGCAGGCTCCTGGCCGCCGGGCCCCACCGTCGATGAGCCGTTCGCTGAGAGCGTTCCCAGCGACTACCCAGCATGCCTAACATGATCGATAACCTGTAGCAGCGTGGGGTTTCGCCGGACAGGTTGCTTTTGCAACATTCCGAAACCAACACGACTGAACGCGTTTACATTTGTATACTGCGTTATGCTGGGCACGAGGGGTCACGGTTACCCATCCGTGACGCTCTCCCGGTGTCACTACTCAGATGGCGCACAATGGAAATAGCATGAAAATGTCCGGTTTTTCCGCCCGAAACCCGGGCGGCGAGGAAGGAGCGCAGACGGGTGACGGATGGCGCGCTGCAGGGTACGGCTGAAGCGAGGCAGCTTGAAGAGCCACCGATGCCGAGCAGCGAGCGCGTATACCAAGCGCTGAAGCACCGGATCCTTGCCGGCATGCTGGAACCAGGCTCCCGCCTCGTCGAGCTGCAACTCGCTCAAGACTTCCAGGTAAGCCGCACTCCGGTCCGGGAGACCCTGAAGCGGTTGATGGCCGAGGGTCTGGTTCGTGTCGACCCCGTCCGCGGGATCGTCGTCAGCGACGTCGACGCCCGGGAGCTTGAGGAGATCTTCGTTATCCGCGAGGTACTCGACGGGTTGGCCGCACGGCTGGCCGCCGGCCGGGTCTCGTCCGCCGACCTGACCAAGCTGCACCTGCTGATGGACATGATGCGGGACAGCGTCGCCAACGGCCAGTGGGAGGCCATGGTCCAGGCGAACATCAAGTTTCACGACGTGTTGCATCAGGCCGCCGGCAACGAGCGGCTGCGGCACCTGACGAGGAACTTGCTCGACTTCGTGCGCCGGTTCTCCACCCAGGCATTCGCGAGCGAGGAACGCGCCGCAGAGGTGCTGGCGGAGCACGAGGAGATCATCAAGGCGCTTGAGAAGCGCGATCCCGACATGGCCGAGCGAGTGGCGCGCAGCCACGTCGCAACCGCCCGGGCGTTCCTGACGAACCAGTACCTGTCCCAGTCGTTGCGGGCGGACGAGGACGGCTACGACCAGCGGGACGGCGCCTCGAGCTAGACCTGAGCCAATGCCGACGCCCCGCGTTGCGGATTGGCGTGGCACCGACCGCGTTGGCGCGGGCCCAGCCCCCGGGGGGGGCGGCCGCGCCAACTGCATCAGCTGAGCTTCATGCCAGGCTCGTAGTCCTTGAGAACCTGATCCGGCTGCACCCGCTCAGAGACCTCTGGAGGGATGCGGCAGCGCTGCGGGAACTGGACCGGCGGCGCAGGCATCGTGCAGTCGAAGATCATCTTCGTCTCCATCGGGCCCTTCTCCTCGCGGTGCCACGAGTACGTCACCGGGTTGAGGTGCCCGCCGAGGAAGTTGGGCATGACGGTGAGGTCGCGGTCGGCCTGGAAGCGCGTGGTGAATGCCCACAGCACCTCGTCCTCGTTGAAGACGTCGACGTCATCATCGACGACGAAGACGTGCTTGAGGATGGGATCGACGGCGAACGCCGCGCACGCTGCGATCTTCGGCTCGCCCTCCACCTTCTTCTTCATCGAGATGAAGGCCATGCTCCTGATTCCGGCCAGCGGCAGGTTGATCGCCGTGACCGTCGGCATCGCCTCGCGGACCCTGCGGTACATGCTGCCCATCCGGGGGAGCGCGCCAAGGACGAGGTGCTCACGGTGGGCGTTGAACACGTCAACGTAGATCGGGTCGCGCCGCATCGTGACCGCTGTGATCTTCACCCACGGCATCGGGCCGATGCGGGTGTAGTACAGCGGGTACTCACCGAAGGGACCCTCGTTCTGGACGGCCTCCGGGTCGGTGTCGACCACGCCCTCGATCACGATCTCGGCACGCGCCGGCACGTGGAGGTCGACCGTCTTGGCCTTCACGACCTCCACCGGCTCCCCGAGCAGCCCGCCCATGACGTCGAGCTCGCCGCCGATGCCGGGCAGCTTCGAGACCGCCGACATCAGCATCGCGGGGTGGTGGCCGATGACCAGCGCGACCTCCAGCGGCTTACCCGCGTCCCGGTTGGCCCGCAGGATGTAGGACGTGTGGTGCGCCGGGTTGGTCATGAATCCGACCTGCTTCGGCCCCTGGATCTGGTGCCGGAAGATGCCGGCGTTGGTGCGGCCGGACTCGGGGTCCTTGGCCAGGGTCGCAGCCGAGGTGATGTACTTCCCGGCGTCGAGTTCCTGGTGCACCAGGAACGGCAGCCGGGTGATGTCGATGTCGTCGCCGGTCCACACCACCTCGTGCACCGGCGCCTGCTCCGACGGCACCTCCTTGGGAGGTATCGGGCTGCCCTCCCGCTTGCCGTACTCGGTCACCATGTTCTGGACGTCGCTGTCGATGCTGAGCGCCACCCGCGGGTAGGTGCCGTGGAGGTTGAGCAGCAGCGGGACGTCGGACCCCTTGATGTTCTTGAACAGCACCGCGGGGAACCCCGGGTAGCGCTCGTCCCGCTCGATCTTGTCGACGATCGCGGTCGCCTCGAACTCCGGGTCTACCTCGTCCTCGACGATCTTGAGCTGCTCCGGATGGTGCTTGAGCAGCGTGTCCAGGTACGTTCGGAGGTCTTTCGGCATTTCGTACTCCTTACCACTCGTTGAACCGAATCACCTGCGAGATGCCTAGACCGACGCGACACCGCCTACGACGGCCATGGCGCCGACCACGATGCGCGGCGTGAGCCGTTCGGTCCGCCGCAGCAGCAGGCCGGTGAAGACCAGCGTGAACAGCGGTGCCGTGGACGTGATCGGGTAGACGACGCTGACGTCCTCGACCGAGAGCCCGAAGGTCAGCGCCAGGAAGCCGAAGGCCTGGAGCACCCCGCCGACCATGAACAGCCCCATGGACGGCTTCCTGAGCTCGGTGCGCAGCTCCCCCAGCGGCGTGAGCGTGCTGGCGTAGGCCAGGGCTGCCACGGCGCCGATGAACGCCGCGGTCAGGGGGACGTCGGCGCGGTCGAGGCCGAACTTGAGGAACAGCGGCCGGATTCCGTAGGAGATTGCCGAGCCGAAGGCGGCCAGCAGACCGACGTCCAGCAGCCGCTTCACGCCGGAACCGCGTTGCCATGTGACGAGGGTGATGCCGCCGACGATGGCGCCGATCGCGACCCACTGGGCGAGGCCGACCACCTCCCCGAGGAACAGCACCGCCAAGCAGGTCGTGACGACGGGGGCGCTGTTCTTGATCGCTGTTGCCGGTGAGGCGCCCATTCGGTCGATCGCGATGTACATCCAGCGCCGCCCGATCCCGCTACCGAACAGGCCCCCGAGGATGAAGCCCACGAGGGCCGGCAACGTCACCTCGGCGAACGAGAAGCCGCCGAGCAGCGGTGCCACTACCAGGTAGATCGGGACCGTGATCGCAAGGCCGACCAGGAGCGCCACGTCGCTGCGGCCGTTGCGGGCGAAGCCGAGCTTGAGTATGACCGGGTTCAGGCCGAACAGAAACGCCGTTGTCAGCGCCAAGGCCTTTCCCTCCACATCAGTCCCTTTTGGCTAGCTGGGCGGCGTCTCCGTCATCCGACTGCTCCATCGGCGGCGGTCCTGTATGCAACCGCATCCTAATGCGTGGCGTGGCTCGCCCACAAGCATGCGTCCTCATCGCGGAAGCTAGCTGTGCAGCGCGGCATGCAAAAGTCGACCATTGGACACAATTGGAGCAGGCCGAATCGCTGCGTACGGGCTGCCCCCGCACCGCTCCTGGCACCTCGCGGCTACGATCGCTCCGATGACCCTTCCGTCCGACCGCGAACGGCGGCTCGCAGAGCTGGGCCGCGACATCGTCGACGTCGCGTACCTGACCGGGGAGTTCGTGCTCAGCTCCGGCGAACGCAGCAGCTACTACCTGGACAAGTACCAGTTCGAGACCAGACCCGGATTGTTGCGGCGGCTCGCGGCCTTCCTCGCCGAGTTGCTGCCGGCCGGCACCGACCGCATCGCGGGCCCGGAGCTTGGCGCAGTCCCGCTGGCCACGGCGCTGTCGCTGGAGACGGGGCTGCCGTTCGTGATCGTGCGGAGGGACGCCAAGGGCTACAGCACGGGCCGGTCCATCGAGGGTGAGATCCATCCGGGCGAGCGTGTCAGCGTGGTGGAGGATGTCATCACCACCGGCGGCCAGGCGATCAGCGCGGCGAACCGGATTGCCGAGACCGGCGCTCATGTCCACGGCATCCTCGCCGTCGTCGACCGGGAGGAGGGCGGCAGGGAGGCTATCGCCGCCGCAGGGTACTCGCTCGCCGCCCTGTTCACGCGGCGGCAACTCGGCATCTGACAGACCACGGTCACCCTTCCATCACCCTTCCATGCTGTCCGGCCAGACGTGATGGGCGCCGCTCGGGCGCGCCATGCGCGCCGCTACCTCCCGGGCGCCCTCCTTGGCGAGCGCGCCGAAGGCGTCGAGCTGAGCGCGCCGGCCGATTCGGCTTGCCGGACCGCTGATGCCCAGGGAGGCCAGAGGCGCGCCGGAGGAGTCGAGCACGGGGGCCGCGACACCGGCGGTGTCCCGGTGCCACTGCCGGAGGTTGATCGCGTAGCCCCGGCGGCGGATGTCCCGGAGCGCCCGCTCGAACGCGCGAGCTTCGGTGATGGTGTGCCGCGTGTAGGCGGTGAGGCCCGCGGCCACCAGCGCTTGCGCCATCTCTGGAAGGTGAGCGACGAGGGCCTGTCCGACCGCTGTCGCGTGCGCCGGCACCCGGGAGCCCACGGGGTGCCGCACGGCGACCGGCTGCGGGCTCTCGACGTGATCGACTCCGATCGCGTCGCCGCCGTCGAGTACGGCGAGATGGGTGGTCTCGCCGGTCTGCGCGGCTAGCCGTTCGAGGACCGGCCGGCCGGCCTCGCGCAGCCGGACGTCATCGAGCAGCGACTTCCGGCCGAGCCTGCTCAGCGCCGGACCGGCGCGGTACTGGCGCAACGCGGGTACCTGGACCGCGAACCCGTGTGCGACGAGGGTCGCGAGCAGCCGGTAGGCGGTGCTCGGCGCAACCTCCAGCCGGCGAGCAAGCTCCGTGACCGCGAGCGGCCCGTCGGCTTCGGCGAGCTCCAGGATCGCCCGGAGCGCGTTCCCCACCGACCGCAGCTCGGTCACCTCGTCTCCTATTCCGGAAAGCAGAATGCGTGCTTTCCGCAGTCCGCTAGCTTCCGTACCGTTTGGGCAATGAAGATACAGCACGATTCCGCATGACGGCATGACGGCCCAGGGTCACTACACCATCGGGGTAGACATCGGGGGGACGTTCACCGACGTTGTCGTGCTCTCCGGAGACGGCGAGACGACGTCCGGCAAGGCGCACAGCACCCCAGGTAGCCTCGCCGCTGGCGTCATGGACGCGATCGGCAGTGCTGCGCACAGCCTGGGCATGACGGCCGCCGGCCTGCTCGGCCGCTGTGAGCTGATCAAGCACGGCAGCACCGTTGCCACGAACGCGCTGATCACGCGTCGGGGGGCGCGGGTGGGCCTGATCACGACCCAGGGCTTCGAGGACACGCCGTTCATCATGCGCGCAGTCGGCCGGGTGGACGGGTTGCCCGCCGAGCAGGTTCGCCACGTGGCTGCGGTCACGAAGCCGGAGCCGCTGGTTGCGCCCGAGCGGGTTCGAGGTGTCCGGGAACGGATCGACGCCGGCGGCAAGGTGATCGTCCCGCTCAACACTGCCGACGCACGGCGTGCGGTCCGCGAGCTCATCGAGGACGAGCGGGTGGAGGCGCTCGCGGTCAGCATGCTGCACGCCTGGGTCAACCGGGTGCACGAGGAGGCCGTGCGGGACCTCGTCCTGTCGATGTACGGGCCGGACGCGGTGCACGTGTCGCTCGGGAGCGACCTCGGGCAGGTGGCGGGGGAGTATGCGCGAACCAACACCGCACTGGCGAACGCGTACGTGGGCCCGATCGTGGCGGGCTACCTCTCCGACCTCGAGGCCAGGCTCCGGGCGGGCGGCTTCCGCGGCCACCTGCTGCTGATGCAGGGTAACGGCGGACTCGTGCGGCCGGAGCGGTTAGTGCCGATCTCGACGCTGCAGTCTGGTCCCGCCGGCGGGATGCTGGCGGCGGCTCACCTGGGAGCGGAGATCGGGCACGACCGTGTGATCACCACGGACATGGGTGGTACGAGCTTCGACGTCGGGATGGTCACCGACGGCTACTGGCGGTACGCGGAGGAGCCGGTATTCGACCGGTTCCGCATGGTTCAGCCGATCATTGACATCCAGTCGATCGGTGCCGGCGGCGGGACGATCGCCCGGGTAGATCCCGCGACCCACCGGTTGCTCGTCGGCCCGGACAGCGCGGGGGCGGAGCCGGGACCCGTCTGCTACGGGCGCGGGGGGACGGACCCCACGGTCACCGACTGCGACCTGGTCCTCGGCTACCTCGACCCCGACTACTTCCTCGGCGGGCGGCGCCGGCTGGAAGTGGCCGCGGCCCGGAAGGCGATCGGGGACCGGCTGGCCGGCCCGCTCGGCATGACCGTGGAGCAGGCCGCCGCCGGTGTGGTGCGGATCGTGAACAGCAAGATGAGCGATCTCATCCGCCGCGAGGTAGTGCGGTCCGGGCACCACCCCGAGGACTACGTCCTCTACGCCTTCGGCGGGGCGGGCCCCGTCCACGCGGTCGGCTACGCGCGCGACCTCGGCATCAGGGAGATCGTCGTGTTCCCGACCGCTGCGGTGTTCTCCGCGTTCGGCATCGCGCAGGCCGACCTCATCCATACCCGGCTGGCGACGCGCTACCACCCGTTGCCAGTCGACCCCGGCGTCCTCAACAGGGACCTTGCCGCCCTCGAGTCGACGCTGGCCGACGACCTCGAAGAGGAGGGGCTGACTGACAAGGTGGCCGTCCAGCGCCACGTGACCATGAGGTTCCGCCGCCAGACCACGGGAGAAGAGATCACGCTCCCGTGGCGGGAGCTCACCTCCGACCGGGTGGATGAGCTCGCGGACCTGTTCGTGGCACGGTACGAGGAGCTCTATGGCGCCGGCATCGCCCACCGGCGCGCGGGCATCGACATCAACGCGGTACGCGTGGACGCCATCGGGACGGTGGCCAAGCCGGCGCTGCGCAGCGAACCGCCAGGCGACCCGTCGGCGGCCGGCGCCCGGAAAGGCACCCGCCGCGCGAGCTTCGACGGCGAGTGGCGAGACGTTGCGGTGTACGACCATGGGATGCTGCGCGCCGGGATGCACGTCGACGCTCCTGCCATCATCGAGTCGCCGTTCACCACGGCCGTGCTCCCGCCGGGCAGCCGGGCAGTGGTCGACGGCTACCGGAACCTGGTGATCCGGCCGTGAACCCCGTCGCGATGAACCCGGTCGCGTTCGAGATCTTCGCTCACCGGCTCTGGGCGATCGGAGAGGAGGGCCGGCTCGCGCTGCAGCGGGTCACGGCGTCGCCCATAGTCGCGCAGGGCGGGGAGTGCATGTGCAGCTTCTACGACGCCGATGGTGTGATGATCCTCGCCTGCTCGGGCCACCTCCGGTTCGCCGCCGCGACGTCGGACGCGATCCGCAAGATCATCGAGTGGTACGAGGACCGGCCGGGCATTCACGAAGGCGACGAGTTCGTGTTCAACGACCCCTACGTGGCCGGCTCACACACCTACGACATCATGCAGCTGGCTCCGGTGTTCGTAGCTGGGCGCCGCATCGGCTGGGTCGCGTCGAGCTCCCACACCGCGGACACCGGAGGCGTACTGCGCGGCGCCGCGACCGAGATCTACCACGAAGGCATCCGGATTCTCGGCCTGAAGATCGTCGACCGCGGCGAGTTCCGGGAGGACGTGTTCCGGACGATCACCGAGCAGTGCCGCGACCCGCACTACGTCGGGATGGACCTGAAATCGCGCACCGCCGCGAACAACGTGTGCATCCGCGGGGTGCACGCGCTGGTCGAGCGCTTCGGTGCGGACTTCGTCGTCGCCGCCGGGCAGAAGCTGATCGACGACGCGGAGCGGATGGCACGGGAGAAGCTCCGCGCGATGCCCGACGGGACGTGGCGGAGCAGGATCTACGGGACCGCCCGCGACCCGCAGACCCGGACCGCGCGCCCGTACCAGGTGATGTGCACCGCCACCAAGCGCGACGACCACCTCGTCCTCGACTTCGAGGGCACGAGCGCGCAACTCGCCAGCGACCAGAACTCCACGCTGCCCAGCACCCTGGCGCACGTGTCGATCGGCCTGACCAACCAGCTGTTCTGGGATGTGCCGTGGTCTGACGGCAAGATGCGCCCGGTCGAGGTCCGGGTGCCCGAGGGCTCGGTGCTGCACTGCCGGTTCCCCGCGGCGTGCGGCCGCTCGCCGCGGGCCGGGCAGTACGTGGTCGAGGCCGTGCGGGAGTGCCTGTCGAAGATGCTCTTTGCGGCGGGCAAGCTCGGCGATGTCAACGCGAGTTGGGGTTCGTTCTGGTACCTCGGCGGCCCGGGGTTCTTCTACGGCGGGCACAACGCACACGGGCTGCCCAACCCGCAGGGCCTGTACGACATCCACGGTGGCGGACTGGGCGCGGCGCCCGGCAGGGATGGCGTTCCGACGGGTGGCCAGCCGAACATCCCGTCGGGCGGCATCAGCGACGTCGAGCGCATCGAGTTGCAGTACCCGTTCCTGTACCTGAGCCGGAATCACAACACGGACGGGGCCGGCTTCGGTCGCCAGCAGGGCGGGCAGGGTAGTGCGCGGCTGGTGGTCGTCCACGGCTCGAGCGATCTCACCGTCGACTTCGCGCCCTACGGTGGCCTGCCGCACGGGGCTTTCGGCCTGTTCGGTGGCTACCCGGTGGGTACAGGAGGGGTCCGCTCCCTGCTGGCGCCGGAAGCCGACGTACCGCATCGGCTCGCTGCGTCCGACTACCCGGTCGACGTGCAAGAGGCGTTAGACAACGGCTGGGTCCGGCTCGAGATCCCCGAGGGCCAGCCCGGGAGGGTTCCGGTCCCCGAAGGCAGCTGGATCAGCGATTTCGTACAGGGCGGGGGAGGCTACGGCGACCCGCTCGAGCGAGAGCCCGAGGTCGTGGCTCGAGACGTGCACCGGCGGCTGCTGCGTGCGGAAACGGCCGAGCGGATCTACGGTGTCGTCACGACGGAGTCCGGTGCCGTGGATCACGACGCCACGACCCGGCTGCGCCAGCAGATCCGCGGATCCCGGCTCGCCGGCCGCCCGGGCGAACCCGCGCCCGGAACGGAGCCGGTGGGCTGGCAGCCGGTGCGCCGCATCCACGAGTCGCTCGACCTGGGGGTCGGCAGCGACGGAGAGCCCGCCATCCGGTGCCGGCGGTGCGGGAGGCTCGTCTGCCGGGGGGACCAGAACTACAAGCGGCACGTGGTGCGCCGCACCCGGGACCTCGCGGACTATGCGGGGCGCCCGATGCCGGACGGCGCGCCATACCGGGCGGTACTGCACGAGTACGCCTGCCCCGGCTGCGCGACGCTGCTGCAGGTGGATGTGTACTGCCCGGAACTCGGCGGCGAGGAGGACCTGTGGGACATCCAGCTGACCTGAGGCCGCCGCTGGACGGTGTGCGGGTCGTCGAGCTTGCGAGCTACGTGACCGGTCCGTACGCCGGTGTGCTGCTGGCCGGCCTCGGAGCCGACGTGATCAAGGTCGAGGAGCCACGGAAGGGCGATCCCTTCCGTGGCTGGGGCGAGGACGGCTACAGCCCGACGTTCCGGTCGGTGAACCGCGGCAAGCGCAGTGTGGGTCTGGACCTGCGATCATCGGCGGGCCGGGAGGTGCTGCTCGACCTGGTCACCTCCGCCGATGTGCTGGTGGAGAACTTCCGCCCCGGCGTCGCCGACCGGATGGGGGTCGGCTACGACGCGGTGCGCGCGCGGAACGAGCGGATCATCTACTGCTCGATATCGGGGTTCGGCACCGCCGGGCCGTACCGCGACCGGCCCGGGTACGACACCGTCGGCCAGGCGATGAGCGGTCTGCTCAGCCTGCTCACCGACATCGAGCACCCGGCCGTCATGGGCATCTCGCTGGCCGACCACCTGACGGGGATGTTCGCCTGCTACGGGATCCTCGGTGCCCTCGTCGGCCGGGCCGCTACAGGGCGCGGTCGGCGAGTCGAGACGTCGCTGCTGCGGGCGACGACGTCGTTTCTCGCGGAGAACGCAGCGCGCTACTTCGACGACGGCCAGGTCCCGTCGCGCGCGACTCGGGCCAGGATCGCGCAGGCGTACGCGTTCACCGCCGGCGACGACCTGCCGTTCGTCGTCCACCTCTCGTCGCCGGAGAAGTTCTGGCACGGCCTGACCGAGGCGATCGAGGAGCCCGGCCTCCGTGACGACCCGAGGTTCCGGGATCGCCGGCGGCGGGTGGAGCACTACGATGAGCTGGCGGCGATCCTCGGCGAGCGGTTCCGGACGCGCCCGCGTGCCGAGTGGCTGCGGCGGCTGGCCGACGCGGACGTGCCCGCGGGCCCCATCAACCGGCTCGACGAGGTGATGTCCGATCCCGGCCTCCGGCATCTCGGCCTCGAGCAGGAGGTGCGACACCCGTCATGGGGATCGATGCGGATGCTCAGCGGGCCGGTCGTGCTCGATGGGCACGACGAGGCGACGATCGCGCCGCCGCCGTTGCTGGGCGAGCATACGGAGGCGGTGCTCGGCGAGCTCGGACGAGGTCCTGCCGACATCGGACGCCTTCGCAGCCAAGGAGTGATCTGAATGGCAACACAGCCCCGGCTCCCGCGCACCCGGCTCGGAAGGGCCGAGCCCGACCGCGTCCTCGTACGGGGCCACGACCTGACCGAGGAGCTGCTCGGTCACGTGAGCTTCGCCGACATGGTGGGACTGATCCTGCTCGGCCGGCTCCCGGAGCCGAGAGAGCGGCGGATGCTGGACGCCCTGCTCGTCGTCCTCGTCGAGCACGGCATGGTGAAGCCGGTGGTGAGCGCGAGGTTCGTCTACAGCAACGCGCCCGAGTCGCTGCAGGCGGCAGTTGCTGCCGCGTTGCTCGGCGCCGGCAGCCGCCACCTCGGCTCGTCCGAGTGGTGTGCGCAGGTGCTTCACGAGTCGCTGGCGGGAGAGGACGACCCGGACCTCGACCGGGTCGCCGACCGGATCGTGCGGGAGCATGCCGAGCGGCGGGAGCGAATTCCGGGCATCGGCCATCGAACCCACGCGGGCGGCGACCCTCGCGCCGACCGGCTGTTCGCGATCGCCGACGAGACTGGAGTCCGCGGCCGCTACTGCGACCTCGTGGTGCGAGTGGCGGAGCGCGCGAGCGAGCAGCAGGGCCGGTTCATGCCCGTCAACGTCACCGGGGCGATTGCGGCCATCGCGTTGGACATGGGGTTCCGCTGGCAGATCACCCGGGCGTTCGCCCTCATCGGCCGCACGCTCGGAGCGCTCGGGCACATTCAAGAGGAGATGGACGAGCCGCTCGCCGACATGCTCGCCGCCGATATCAAGCGTTCGGTCGAGGGCGCCTGAGCTCCGACAGCGCCCGCCAGACCCGCTCGGGCCGCAGTGGCACTTCTCGCAGCCGCACGCCGACGGCCTGCTCGACGGCGCCCGCGATCGCGGGGGCGATCGGATTCACCGCGGCCTCGCCGCCGCCCTTCGCGCCGTACGGCCCGATCCCGTCGCGCCGTTCGGCAAGGATCGACACCACCGAGGGAACGTCGCTGGCCCGGGGAACGCGGTAGTCCCAGAGATTTCCGTTGACCATGGTCTGGTCCTCGTAGCGCAGTTCCTCCCGGAGGGCGATCCCCATGCCCATGATCGCACCCCCGACGTCTTGGCCCTCCGCGAGCGCGGGATGGATCGCGGCGCCGACATCGCCCACCGTCACGAGCCGCTCCACCGTCACCACGCCGGTCTCCTCGTCGACGCTTACCTCGACCCCCAGGCAACCGACCTCCCAGAACAGCGGCAGCTCCTGGGTCGGGCCGTCCCGGCGGACGTAGCCGCGGCCGATCACCTCGCCGCCGCTGCCGCCATACCAGTCTCGGGTGATCCGGGCCCAGTCGTGGACCTCCCCGCCGACGCGGACGCCGTCCCGTAGCGGCTCGACGGCGTCGCCGTGCATCTCGCGCGCCCACCCCACCAGCTGCTCGCGGATGTCGGCGGCCGCGCGCTGGATCGCCAGGCCCATCACCGTGGTCGTGCGGCTCGCACCCGTCGACCGGTCGTACGACACGACGCCGGTGTCGCTGTTCACCAGGGTCACCGCGTCCAGCGCGACACCAAGCTCGGCGGCGGCGATCTGCGGGAGCACAGTCGAGGACCCCTGACCCATCTCGGCACTCCCACACATCAGGGTGACCGAGCCGTCGGTGTGCAGCCGGACGATCGCGCTGCTGGTCGGCTCGGCGCCGCTGTCGGACACCGACAGGCAGATCGCCCGCCCCCGCCCGCGAGGCAGCGGCTCGCCATAGCCGAGCTCCTCCTCGAGCATCCGCAGGTCCTCGTGCAGATCGGCGTCGAGGGGGCGAGCGCCGGGCCATGGCCGCTCTCCGCGGTGGAGCAGGTTGCGCCGCCGCAGCTCCACCGGGTCGATGCCGAGCCGTCGGGCCGCCTCGTCGAGCTGGGACTCTCCTGCGAAGGTCGCCTGCGGCCCGCCCAGACCGCGGTACGAGCTGCCGGGGGCGGTGTTCGTGTAAACCGCCCAGCTACGCACGTCGACAGCGGGGATGCGGTACGGGCCGGCCAGCCGCCGGGACGCCTTGTTCGCCACCCGGGGGGAGTTCTCCGCATACGCGCCGCCGTTCAGGTACAGCCGAGCCTGGCGGCCCAGGATCAGGCCGTCGCTGGTCAGCGCGGTGCGGACCTGCATCCGAGCCGGGACGCTGCGAGTGGTGAGGATGGCCTCCTCGACCGACAACGCAAGGCGAACCGGCCGTCCCGCCCGGAGCGCGAGCGCCGCAACCAGCGGCTCGATCTTCGTGTACGACTTGCTGCCGAAGCCACCGCCGACGTAGGGAACGCTGACCTGGATGGCTGACAGGGGCAGGCGGAAGCAGCGAGCGAGGTCCGCGCGGACCATGAACGGGTGCTGCGCCGAGGTCCAGACGGTCAGAGAATGCTCGGTGAAGCGCGCGGTGGCGACGTAGGGCTCCATCGCGTACGCGTAGGCCATCGGGTAGCTGTACTCGCCTTCGATGACGAGGTCGGCGTTGTCGAAGGCCGCGTCGATGTCCCCCCAGGCGTGCTCGGAGGCCGAGCAGACGTTCGGGTGCCGCTCACCCTCCGCCTCGGTGAAGCCCTTGTGCTCGCCGGCCGCCCAGCGCTGCTCATGAACGACCGGCGCGTCGTCGGCGAGTGCCTCGATGGGGTCGGTCACGAACGGAAGGGGCTCGTAGTCCACCTGTACGAGTTCGGCCGCCATGGCCGCCGACACCGGATCGTCGGCCACGACCGCGGCGACCGGCTCGCCGGCGAACCGGACCCGCTCTGTCGCGATCAACGGGTGGTCGGCGACGTTGTGGCCGTAGCGCAACTCGATGTCGTGCAGGTCCGCGGCCGTGACGACGGCGACGACGCCCGGAACCCGCCGGGCCTCGCCGTCGTCGACCTTCTGGATGACCGCGTGCGCGTACGGGCTGCGGACAATGGCGGCGTGACACAGGCCGGGTATCTCGAGATCGCTGGCGTAGCGGGCGGCTCCGGTGAGCTTGGCGTAGCCGTCCCGGCGCGGCACCGACCGGCCCGCGGGCGGCGGAATCGCCGGTGCCTCCCTGGTCGGTTCGGTCATTCCGGCTCCTCACGGCCTGCTGCGTCGGCGATCGCGTCGAGGATCGGGACGTATCCCGTGCAGCGGCAGATGTTGCCGTCCAGGTAGTCGATCATCTCCTCGCGCGACAACGTCGGGCTCTCGGAGAGCAGCGCGGTCGCTGTGACGACGAAGCCGGGTGTGCAGTAGCCGCACTGGAGCGCAGCATGATCGAGGAAGGCCTGCTGGACCCGTGACATCGCTCCGGTCACCGGGTCGGACAGCCCTTCGACCGTGACCACCGCCTTGCCTTCCGCGTCCGCGGCGAGGTAGGTGCAGGAGCTGACGACCCGGTCATCGACGAGGACGGCGCAGCTGCCGCAGACCTGGGCGTCGCAGGAGACCTTCGTGCCCGTGAGACCGAGACGGCGGCGCAAGACCTCGGCAAGCGTCTCCCGTGGTTCGATCGCCAGGCTCCGGACCTGCCCGTTGACCCGGAGTGCGACGTCGACGGTCGGCCGGCCGGTCGTCATGGCGCCTCCTGGCTGAGGGCATCGGCGATGGCCCGCTCGGCCAGCACACTCGCGAGGTGTCGCTTGTAGTCGGCCGAGGCCTGGTCGTCATCGGATGCCTCGGTCTGGTCGGCGCCGCTGCGCGCGCCCGCCGGGGCCGACCGTCGGGCCTCGCGGGGGGTGCGGCTGGTCGGCGACCCGGCCGCCGCGCACACAACGGGGCGCGGCCCGACAGCGCCGATGACGACCCGGGCCTCCACCACGATGCCGTCCTCCACCCGGACACGGCACCCGGCGCAGACCGTCGGGCGCTCGGCCAGGGCGAGGCGCCGGTACCCGAAGGCGGTCCCTTGCGGTGACGGGGGAACGAGCACGGCGGTGAGCAGTTCGTCGTCGCGTCGCTCGGTGGTCAGGACGTCGACCAGGAACTCGTCTACGGAGATGACGCGCACGCCGGCGGTGCTCGCCAGTTCGACGCTGGCGCCGCAGGCGAGGAGGAGAGTGGCCGGGTCGGAGTGCGGCTCGGCGAAGCAGAGGTTGCCACCCAGGGTGCCGACGTTGCGCACGCGCACGTTGGCCACCTGCCGCTCCAGCGCCGCCAGCGTGGGGAACCACCGTGCGACCAGCGGTGACCGCTCGATCTCGCGGTGCGTCGTGGTGGCACCGATGCGAAGTTCGCCGTCCTCGGAGCGCTCGATGCCGTTCAGCTCGTCCAGTCGCTTGAGGTCGACGAGGTGTTCGAAGCGGGCGAGGCCGAGCTTCATCAGTTGCAGCAACTCGGTGCCGCCCGCGTACGGGGCCACGTCCTCGACGTCGCGCAGCAAGGTGGCTGCCTCGGCTACGGTCTCGGGCCGGTGCAGGTGGAACGGCGGGATCATCGCGGCATCGGTTCGAGCAGCCATCCCCAGCGGTCGCGGATCGCTGCGTCTCTGTCCTTGTCGGTGACCGGCGCGGCGAAGCGGTCCCGCCACTCCCATGGCCGGGTGGCGTCGATGACCAGGCGCGAGTTCATCCCGCGTGCCTCCGGTTCGATCGCCTGGTCGAGCGTGCCGCTCCAGCCCCGGCGCACCTGCTGTACGTCGCGTGCCGGGTCGACGCGTGTCTGGATCGCCCACCACACGTCGTTCAGGTTGTAGATATCGACGTCGTCGTCGACGACCACGATGTAGCGCCCCATGTACGCGGCGCCGGACACCTGGGCGGCGACCATGCCGGCCTGGGTCGAGTGCCCTCCGTAGCTCGCCCTGATGGCTACGACGACGAAGCCGCGGTTGCCGGCCTCCGGCGGGATCCACACGCCCGAGACGTTGGGGACCCCCGCGTTCTCGATGCGCTCGCGGATGGAGGACGAGCGCAGGTAGGCGCCGAAGCGGTTGTCCTCGTGCGGAGGCTTGCCCTGAGGACAGCCAAGGATGATCGGGTCGGTCCGATGGTAGATGCGCTCGACGCGCAGGAACGGGCATGCGTCGACGACGCCGGAGTAGTAGCCGTACGCCTCGCCGTATGGGCCCTCGGTCATCCGCTCCACCGGGTCGATCCAGCCCTCGATCGCGATCTCGGCCTCGGCCGGGATCGGCAGGCCTGTGACCTCGCCGCGGATCACCCGTATCGGTGCTCCCCGCACGGCGCCCGCCCAGGCGAGTTCGTCCATGCCGTAGCGGGGTGCCTCCGAGCAGGAGGCGATGAACAGCAGGGGATCGACGCCGACGAGCACGACGGCGGGGCACCGCTCGCCGCGGGCGAAGTATTGCTGCCGGATCATGTTGCCGTGCTTGCCCGGGCTGATGAACACGCCCAGCCGGTCCTTGTCCAGGACCTGGTTGCGGTAGGTACCGGCATTGATCCAATCGGAGTCGAGGTCCCGCAGCAGGTTGACGCTGGCGGTACCGAGATAGCGGCCGCCCGCCTTCGGATGCCAGATCGGGGCAGGGAACTTGTGAAGGTCGACGGCGTCGTCGCGCAGAACGTGCTCGAGGATCGGTCCGTCGTCGGTCTCCTCCGGAGGAATCGGCTCGAGGGTGTGCAGCGTAGTCGTCCAGAACTCGAGAAGCGCCTCGTGGGAGATCGTCGACGGATCCAGGCCCAGCGTGATGGCCTGCCGCTGGATCGTGCCGTTGGTGTTGACGATCACCCGATGTCCTGCCGGATATCCCGGTATCTCGTCGAACAGCACGCATGGTGAGCCCGCCGTGTGGTCGAGCATCTCGGTGATCGCGCCGATATCGGCCTCGCTGGAGGCCTCCCGCACGACCCGCAACTGGCTTGCGCCGAGTTCGCCGCCGACCCGCGCGATCCAGTCGCGCAGCCCGTCCTCGCGCACCGCCCGCCCGGTGGCCGCCCCTACAGTTTCACGGCCGTGCCTGCCGGTCCGGGCCCCAGCCATCCGACTCACCTCCACGGTCCGGCAACCACCCTTCGGATGGGCAGAATACCAATGTACACATATGGGTTAACCGGCATACATGGCAGCAAAGCCCCTCCTCACGACAGCGAGACGCCGAGGCCAAGTTCGAAGAGGCCGTAGATGAACAGCCACGAGCCGGCCGTCAGTGCCAGTGACTTGAGCAGCGGCTCCCGAGCGAGGACGAGCAGGAAGAAAAGCAGGGCGATCGGGATCGATACGGTGAAGCCGACGATCCAGCTCAGCGCGACGAACATGACCGCCCATGCGGCGAAGGCCGCCTGACGCCGCAGCACCTCACGGTCGCTGCCGTCTCGCCTGGCGACTTCCGGTTGCCGCACCGCGCGAACGGCGTCATACCCGAGCAGCAGCGCCGCGCCGACGGTGAATGGCACCCCTAGCAGCATCGGCATCGTCCCAGCGTCGGTGTCGAGCGACGCCGCAGAGACGACGATCGTGATCCCCAGGGCGAGGAGAAGCGCATCGAAGAACAGCCGTCCCGGCTGACGCCCATCGACGGGAGCCTCCTCGTCCTCCTCTGTGATCTCGCGCGCGTCTCGGCGGCGGCGCAGCGCTTGGACGGCGGCGTAGAGCAGGACGACGATGGTGAGCACCGTCAGGGTGGCGGCGATGGGCCGCTCGATGACAGGCCAGGCTGAGCCGAACGTGGTGACTGTCTGGTAGTAGGACCGCTCCACGAGCACGCCGAGAACGAGCGCGATGATCAATGCCACGCGGGAGAACCCGTAGCGTCGCATCGCGTAGCCGATGTAGCTGAACACGAGGACGACGACCACGTCGAGGATGTCGACGTGCACCGTAAACGTGCCAACCAGCGCCGCCACCGCGATGAGGGGCGTGATGATGCCCGGGCGCAGCGTCGTCAGCCGGACGGCGTGCTTGGCAACGAGCCAGACCACGACCGGTGCGACGAACTTCGAGGCGACCATCCCGACAAGCAGGATGTAGATCAGGTTTGCGTGCTCCAGCAGCAGCGTCGGCCCGGCCGGCACACCATGGAGGACGAGCGCTCCGAGCAGGATGGCCATGCCGACAGTCCCAGGGATGCCGAATGCCACCGTCGGCACCAGGGAGCCGCCCTCCTTGGCGTCGTTGGCGGACTCCGCGGCGATCACGCCCTGAACCTCGCCCTTGCCGAACTCGTGGGGATTTTTCGCGGTCTGTTTTGCGTGCGAGTAGGCCAGGAAGCCGGAGACGGCGCCGCCTACGCCCGGAATGATGCCGATCACCGTGCCGATCAAGGAAGTCCGCACCACCAGGAACCAATGCCGGAACGTCGAGCGGACTCCCTCCCAGAAGGTCACAGGGCCACGTGAGCCGCCCGGAGCCGCCTCGGCCTGCCGCGTGTCGCCCCGATTCGGAATCGACTGTGCGATCGTGACGCCGCGGCCGAACAGCGAAAGGATCTCGGCGCCGGCGAAAAGGCCGATCAGCACCGGGACGATGTCGATCCCGTCCCACAGATAGATCTGGCCGAACGTGAAACGCGGGCTGCCGGTGATGGGATCCAGCCCGATGAACGCGAGCAGGAAGCCAGCACCGCCGGCGAGCAGACCCTTGAGGGTGCTCCGCTCCGTAACCACCGCGATGACGGTGAGCCCGAGCACCGCGATCATGAGGAACTCGGGATAGGAGAACGCGAGGACGAAGCGCTGCGCCAGCGGAATGATCGCCACCAGGACGGCGGTGCCGATCAGTCCGCCGGCTACGGACGCCGCGGTGGCCGCTCCCAGGGCCGCGCCCGCCCGACCTTGCTTGGTCATGGGATAGCCGTCGAATGTCGTTGCGGCGTTCTCCGGCGCACCCGGTGTGTTGAGCAAGATCGATGTGATCATGCCACCGAAGCCGGCGGGGCTGTAGGCGCCGATGAGGAACAGGACGGCAAGCTCGGGCCCCAAGGTGAAGCTCACCGGGATGAGCAACGCGAGCGCCACGGAGCCGGCCATGCCCGGCAGGAAGCCGATCAGCATCCCGAACAGCACTCCGCCGACCACCCAGGCAGGGTTCGGCCACTCGAAAAGGAAGCCGACAGCTGCCTGGAGACCCTCGATCATCTCGAAGTCACCGGTCCCTGCGTTTGCCGTGCATGGCCGCCTCGCGGTACCCCGATGTCACCGTGTGGTGAGCGGCCCGCCGCTCAATCGGAGATCGCCGCTTCAAGCGTGTCGCTGTACTCCTCGAAGGTCTCGTAGGTCTGCGCCACGCGCTGTTGCGTCTCCTCCGCACCGGCCGGAATCACGCGAAGGTTGGCCTCCGTGGCCTCCGCCTCGAAATCGGGATCCGACAAGGTGTCCGAGAGCGCCTCGGACAGCGGCGTCGCGGCGCACTCCGACAGCTCCGGTGGCGCGGCGAGCACCCGGAACTGCTCGAGTGCCTCGGCCAACTCGGCGTGGCCCAAGTCGGACACTGTCGGCACATTCTCGAGCTGTTCGTAGCCGAGCAGGTCAGGAGTGATCTCCTCGGTTCCGAGGAAGAGTATCGGTTGGAGATCGCCAGATCTGAGGTACTCCAGGATGCTGCTCAGAGACGTCACGGTCACGTCGGCGTCGCCGCGTTGGATGGCAAGGACGGTCTCGGCCGTGCCTTCGTGGAGGATGTACTCGGCGTCGACGCCGAATGCGTCATAGGTGATCGTCTCGATGGGAGAGATGTCCTGTGCTGCGTGGTTGACCGGCTGACGGGCGAGGTCCTCGATGCTCTCGATACCGGAGTCCGGCGCGACGGTGAAGACCTGCGGGTCCACGGTGGTCTGGCCGAGATAGGTCATGTTCCGCACGTCGAGGTCGCCGGCGCGGCCGAGAACCTGGTTGACGCTCATGAACCCCGGCTCGGTGAAGATGATCGTGCTGCCGTCCGGAGGGGCGGCGTAGACCTGGTTCACCGCCCGCATGCCACCGCCGCCCTCGATGTTCTCGACCTGAACGTTCGCGCCGAGGTACTCGGAGAGGTATGGCGCCATGAGCCGGGCCCATGTGTCGAATCCGCCGCCAGGAGCGTACGGAACGATCAGGCTGACGTCCTCCACCGGATAGCTCTCGCACGCTTCGGACTCGGCCGCGGAGCCTGCGTCATCGGACTCGGCCGCGGCCCCCTCTTGGTCGTCCTGGCCGCATCCTGTGACCAGCAGCGTCATCGCGAGCGCCGGGACAAGCACGCCGGGACTGTGTCGGCGTCCACCGATCAGCCGTCTTGCATTCATCCTGTCTCCAAACAGTGTGGATGTGCACGGTGCCTACCAGGGAGTTCGATCCCCGGCATATTGCTTATGATCTTGATGTGGTATACAGGGGCATGCCAACCAGGCGTACGGTATCCAAGTTCACGGACGATGTCGATATACCACTGCATGCCCGATTGTCCGTGGCCACTGTGCAGCCGTCTCAGCTCTGGGCGGAGGTGCCATGACTCGTGATGGCGACCGGCAGCGGGTCGTTGACGGTATTCGTCGCGACGAACTGGCCGAGCTCACCCGCCTCCTGGTCGATATTCCGAGTCCGACTGGGCAGGAGCGGGAGATTGGCGAGTTCATCCTGAGCTGGTACGCCGAGCACGGGTTGGAGACGGTCCGCCAGGAGCTGGATGCGGACCGGATCAACGCGGTCGGGTTCCTGCGAGGAAGTGGTTCCGGCCGGTCGTTGATGATCAACGGCCACATGGACACGAGCTTCACGGGGACGGATGAGGACCGTGTGCTCTGCCGGGAACTGGAGCCGGACGAGCAGTTGCGCGGTGTGGTCCGGGACGGCAAGGTGTTCGGGCTGGGCGCCTCGAACATGAAGGGCGGGCTGGCGGCGTTCATGATCGCCGGCGCGGCGATCCGGCGGGCTGGTGTGCGGCTCGCTGGCGACCTGATCCTCGCCGCCGTGGCGGGCGAGATCTCCCGCACGCCGATCGAGGAGCACCAGTCGGGCCGGTATCGCGGGGAGGGCATCGGAACGCGTCACTTGCTCACCCATGGGGTGCAGTCGGACTACGCGATCTGCGCGGACGGCTCGGCGCTCCAGGTGATCTGGGCCCAGACGGGCGTCGTCCAGTTCAGGGTGAGGACCTTCGGCAGGCCCCATTCGGCCTGGGGCGTGACGCGCGAGGAGGAGCCGCCGGAGGGCTCGAACGCGATCCTGCAGATGATGCGGGTCGTGACGGCCATCGACGCCTGGGCCGACCGGTTCGAACGAGAGCACGTCTACACGTCGGCCAACGGCCCGATCCTGCCGAAGGTGACGATCGGCGCGATCCGCGGCGGAGCGCCCTACCGTCCGAACTACTACCCGGGTGTGTGCTCGCTCTACGTCGACGTGCGGACGCCGCCCGGGCTCCGTCCGGTCGAGGTCGACAGCGAGTTGCGCGGTGTACTCGCGTCGGCGGGCGTCGAGTGCGAGCTGTCGATGTACCGGTCGTTGATGGGCTACGAGGCCACCGGCGTCGAGCCGGTGACAGATGCGCTGGAGCGCTCGTACCGCTCGCTGTACGGAGAACCGACCCCCTCGGTGACGACCAGCCGATCGAGCATCTGGACCGATACCAACGTCTACAACGAGATGGGGATCCCGGCCTGCAAGTTCGGTCCGCGGGGGACCCGCTGGTCGGTGCGCTCAGAGCAGATCGAGGTGGAGGAGATCCACCGCGCCGCCCAGGTGTACGCGCTGACCGCACTGGAGGTCTGCGGGACGGTGTGAGTAGGCCGGCGCCGCGGGTGCCCGATCAGACGTAATGCGGCGGCTCCTCGATCGATGCGGGGACGAACAGCTCTTCGGCTGAGAACGGATGGTCGATCATCCCCTGATCGTACGAGTAGCAGATCATCGTCTCGATCGTCTCGCGATTGGCCGCGAACTCGTAGCTCCATGGGTCCGGGCCTAGGATGCGCTCCTGCTCCTCGACGACCGGCTGCACCCAGGCCAGGCTGATCGTGCGAGGATCGCGCATGCGCCTGAAGGCGAGGTCCTTGGACTGGCGGAAGGCGTGCAGGAGGTTGAGCGCGGTCCACGGGTTCTCCTCGAGAACCGACCGCTTGATCACCACCGTGTGCATGATCGGGAAGATGCCGGTCTGTTCGAAGTACGAGATCTCCTCGGCCTTGTAATCGGGAAACAGCCGGGCGACCCGGGGGTCGCCTCGCCTCACCGATTCGGGCAGCTCCGGATAGATCAGGCAGTCCAGCTCGCCGTTCTCGAGCATTCCGGTCACGGTCTTGCCCTCGGGAACGCGCTCGAGCGAGATGCCCGGAGGCGGCGTGAACGCGACGTCCTCGTCGTCCTGAGCGATCCATTTCACCGTACGAAGGTCGACGCCGTAATGGTCGGCAAGGATCCCTCGCGCCCACAGCCCGGCGGTGGTCTGCCAGGTACGGATCCCGACCCGCCTGCCTTCCAGGTCCTTCGGGGTGCTGATGCCCGCTGCCGTGTTGACGAAGATGAACGAGTGCCGGAACCGGCGGTGCGGGAACGCCGGAATCGCCGTGAACGGGTTTTCCGGCCGGGCGTGAAGCATCAGATACGTCGCCATGGAGAACTCGCAGGCGTCGAACTCGGCGTGCAACCCCATCCGCCAGTGCCGCTGCGGCGACGGATAGGTGAGCACCGTGAGGTCGATACCGGCCGGAGTGACCTCACCGTCGATGAGTGCTTTGTTGATGTCGTAGCTGCCGCAGGCCAACGTCAGATGGATGGGCTTCGTCACGTCCGGTCCTGCTCCCTTCCAGTCGGGCCGCGTGTGTATACAACAGCCTACGAGACGCTATCAGGCCAGGTCTGAGCGGCGCCGAACCGAAGGTCGGCGCGGCGCAGCAGGTATTCGAAGGTGGTCCCGGCTCGCCCCTGGTACGAGTTCGCGAAGTCGTCATGCATCGCCGCCACCTCGTCGGGCGGGATCTCTCTCACCGGTCCCAGCGCGGCGGCCTGCGCCTGCAGCCGCAGGCTCCGGTCGAACGAGACTGCGAGGAAGGTCGCACTCTCGATGGTGGCGTCAGCGGCGACGATGCCATGGTTTCGCAGCACGGCAAGCTTGTACGCGCCAAGCGCCTCAGCCACGCCCCGACCCTGCTCGGGCGTGACAATCAGCCGCGCGCTGTCGTACCAGCCGAATCCGTCCGCGAACAGCACGCTGTCCTGGCTGACCATCCGAAAGTCCGCAGTCGCCGCGGCGAACGCGGCGGCATGAAAGGGATGCGTGTGCACGACGCAGCGGACGTCCGGCCTGGCCCGGTAGATCTGCGTGTGGATCGGCATCTCGTGATGGGGGGTTCCGCTGCCGGCGACGCGGTTGCCGTCCAGGTCGAGCAGCACGAGATCCTCGGGCTCGACCTCGCCAAGCCCGATGCCGGTGGGCTTGACCCAGAGCCGTTCGCTGCCGGGTGCTTCACGCGCGCTCACGTGGCCTAGGTAGAAATGCTCCTGTCCTTCGGCGTAGAGGACGCGGCACGCCTGCGCGACCCGGACTCGGACATCAGTGCTCATGTCGTCCCCTTGTGCTGAAGTCGAGGCCCACCGAAGGCGGCGGAGTAAGCATGAGATACAACGGTATACACTCGGCTTTCGAGCCGCGATGCTGGGCCGCACCAGCCACGCGACGTGCGTGAGGAGGAGCGAACACCGTGATCGTCGACCAGAAGGTAACCATCCCCGCACCACCCGAGCGCGTCTGGGACCTCATGATGGACGTACCCGAGGTGGCCACCTGTGTCCCGGGCGTCGAGTCGGTCGAGCAGGTCGGCGATGACGAGTACGCAGGGGCGCTGCGGGTTCGCGTGGGCAAGATAGCCGTCCGGCTCGAGGGTAAGGTCACTGTGGTGGACCGCGACAAGGACTCCTGGAGTGCCGGGATGAACGTGGAGGCGGTCGATCGCAAGATCCGCGGCTCGGTCAAGGCCAAGGCCACGATGAACCTTCAACCGCAGGACGGCGGCGTCACGGTACTGCTCGTCCATGCCGACGCATCCATCCTCGGCAAGCTCGGCGAGTTCGGCCAGGCGGTCATGCGGCGCAAGGCCGACCAGATCGTCGGCGAGTTCGCGCAGAACGTCGCCCAGAAGATTGCGGGACCGACGGCGGAGGCCGTCACAGTCGAGCCCGTGGAGGCGGTTCCGGCGGGCGAAGCGCCGGAGGTGGAGCGACCGCCGCGCGAGGTAGGCAGGTTCCGAGCGTTCTTCCGCAGACTTCGCGCGAGGCTGCGCCGGCTGTTCCGGGGAACGTGATGATCGACCTCAACGGCGTCCGGCTCCGTAACCGAGTGGTCACGTCCGCCAGCCTGCTCGGGTACGGCGCGTCCAAGCGGCGGCTCGTCCTCTACGGGCTCAGCCCGATTGCGCAGTGGGTGCCGCTGGAGCGGTTCGGGGCAGTGACGACCCGGACGCTGACCAGGGAGCCGCGAGCGGGACACTTCACGCTCCGCGAGGACTGGACGCTGCGGGAGTTCCCGGAGCTTCTCCGGCTCTACCGGGGGGCGTTGCGGCGAGTCGAGGGTGGCTGGGTGAACGCGTTCGGCTGGTCGAACATCGGGATCGATGCCTACTTCGACGAGTACTTCCCGCGGACCCATCACCTGAACCGCATCGTGTCGGTCGGCGGCTTCTCCGCCGAGGAGTTCGGTGGCATGATCGAGGTCGTGAACAGCCGGGCCCGGCCCGGTGAGATCGCGGCGGTCGAGTTGAACGTCTCATGCCACAACGTGAACTTCCCGTTCGAGGCGATCGTCGACGACGTCCTGACGGCGGTGGTCCCACAGAGCAGACACCCCGTCATCCTGAAGCTCTCGCCTGACGCCGACTACATCGCGCAGGCCCGCCTCGCAGAGCGGCACGGCGTGGCTGCGCTGACCGCGATCAACGCGGTGCGGGCGCTCACCCTCGACCCGCGGACGGGGCAGCCGTACCTGCGGAACCGCTACGGCAGCCTCTCGGGGCCGGCGATCAAACCGATCGGGCTGCGGGTCGTCGCTGAACTGCGCGACGAGGGCATCACGCTGCCGATCATCGCGACAGCGGGGATCAGGTCGGTCGCCGACTGCCGAGAGTACTTCGCCGCCGGAGCGGACGCCGTCAGTCTGGGAAGTGCGGTGTGGCTCAAGCCCATGTGGGGGTATGCCCTCGGCCCGGCATACGGCCTGGCGATCCGGCGGCTGATCAGCCGCGTCGAATCGCTCGGGCCGGTCCGGCGCGAAGCGGCCGGTGCGAGCGTGGATGTCGACACAGCACGGACGGAAGCTTCCTGATGGTCAACCGTCTCGTCGTGGGGATCTCTGGGGCGAGCGGGGCGATCTACGGCGTCCGGATGCTGGAGGTGCTCCGCGAGATACCCGGCCTTGAGACCCACCTGGTCATGAGTTCCGCCGCGCGGCAGACGATCGCGCTGGAGACCGACTGGCGGCCGGCACAGGTGGAGAAGCTGGCGGACGTGACCTACCGGTTCGCAGATATCGCAGCGGCGATCTCGAGCGGGTCGTTCCGGACCGACGGGATGGTGGTCATCCCGTGCTCGATGGGGACGCTGTCCGCCATCGCGATGTCCTCCAGTGACAACCTCCTGACCCGCGCGGCCGACGTGACGCTGAAGGACCGCAGGCGTCTGGTGCTGGTGCCCCGCGAGACCCCGCTGCACCTCGGACACCTGCGGCTGATGGTCCAGGTGACAGAGATGGGGGCCGTGATCTGCCCACCGGTGCCCGCGTTCTACCAGCGCCCGGAAACCATCGAGCAGATCATCGACCACACCCTGAGCCGCGTTCTCGACCTGCTCGACATACATCC
>CAZMXH010000008.1:0-28126 GCA_964570165.1 uncultured Actinomycetes bacterium | reverse complement strand
CGGAGCCGCCACGCGCCGGCGGGCTCGCGGTCGCCTCGCAGTCCGGGGCGGTC
This sequence comes from uncultured Actinomycetes bacterium, assembly GCA_964570165.1. Classification (GTDB taxonomy): domain Bacteria; phylum Actinomycetota; class Actinomycetes; order Jiangellales; family Jiangellaceae; genus JBMCTR01. The sequence goes on along the minus strand of CAZMXH010000008.1, from coordinate 28,073 downwards.
GGCATTGCCGTGCTCGACCACGCTTCCCAGAGCGGCTGTGGAATCTCCAGCTTCGTGTCGCTGGGCAACAAGGCCGACGTCTCGGGCAATGATCTGATCGCCTACTGGTACGACGATCCTGCGACCTCCGCTGTCGCCCTGTACCTGGAGTCGTTCGGCAACCCGCGCAAGTTCGCTCGCGTCGCACGGGCCCTCGCACGGCGCAAGCCACTACTCGCGGTCTTCAGCGGACGGTCGGTGGCCGGCCAGCGTGCTGGCGCCTCCCACACCGCCGCGGCTGCCGCACCCGGTGTCGCCGTCGACACTCTCTTCGAGCAAGCCGGCGTCGTTCGCGCGGACAACCTTGGCGAGCTGATCGACGTCGCGCGCATGCTCACCGACCAGCCCCTCCCTACTGGCAACCGGCTCGCCGTCATCGGCAATGCGGGCGGCGCCAACGTGATGGCCGCGGATGCCGCCGAGACGCACGGGTTGCGCGTACCCCCGACTGTGGGCGGGTTCGACAACCCACTCGATCTCGGCGCCGGCGCCACACCCGAGGAGTTGGCGGAGCACCTGACCGCCGCTGCTGGCAGTGGCGAGGCAGACGCCCTGCTGGTCATCGTCGTGACCACCCGTACGAACGACCCAGCCGCGCTGCGAAACGCCATCGGCGAGGTCGCCGACGAGCACCCGGACCTGCCAGTCGCCGCGGTCACCCTCGGACCCGGGGAGGCAGCCGCGCTCGGCAAGCGCCGGATCCCGGTGTACCACCTGCCCGAACGTGCCGTCCGGGCCCTCGGGCACGCTAGCCGCTACGCCACCTGGCGGCGACAGCCGCTCGGCTCTCGTCCCGAGTTGTCCGGCATCGACCCGGACACCGCCAGGCAGGCCGTGCGGCGCGCGCTCGCCGCTGGTGAGGGCTGGCAGCCGTACGAGCACATCGCGACCATTCTCGGCGCCTACGGCATCCCGCTACTGGAGACCCGTACGGCCACGAGCGCGGCTGATGCCGTCGCCGCGGCCGACATGCTCGGCTACCCGGTCGTGCTCAAGGCCGCCGATCCGCAGGTTGTGCACAAGAGCGACGTCGGGGCGGTGCGGCTCAACATCTCCGATGCGGAGATGGTGAGCGACGCCTACGACGCCATCGCGGAGGCCCTCAATCAAGACGCCCCGGACGTGCTGGTCCAGCCGATGGCGCGAGGCACGGTCGAGCTCGTAGCGGGGATCGTGCACGACCCGCTGTTCGGCTCGCTCGTGATGATCGGCCTAGGCGGCATCTACACCGACCTGCTCGGCGACCGTGCCTTCCGGTTGGTGCCCATGACCGACCTCGATGCGGGTCGGATGTGGCGCTCGCTGCGCACCGCCCCCCTGCTTACCGGGTACCGCAACACCCCGCCGGTGGACACCGGCGCCGTCGAGGATCTGCTGCTGCGGGTGGGACGGCTCGCCGAGGAACTCCCAGAGGTGGCCGAGCTGGACCTGAACCCGGTGCTGGCCGGCCCGGACGGGGTGGTCGCGGTGGACGCGAAGTTGCGTCTGGCCGCCGCCGGTGACGAGCCGGACGCCGCACTGCGCCGGCTGCGCTAGGCGAGAACCGGCCGTGCGGGCGTTTCGATGCCGCTACCGCGAGCAAAGGGACGAACGTCACCCCCCAGTGTGGCCCGTCGCCCCTGGCCGGTAGCACGCCTCGGGCGATGAGATCGACATAGGTGCCGTCAAGGAGGTTCTCCATGCCGAGCCAAACAGCAAGCACGAAGTACGTCTACACCTTCGCCGAAGGCAACAAGGATCTCAAGGACCTGCTGGGCGGCAAGGGAGCCAACCTGGCCGAGATGACCAACCTCGGCCTTCCCGTGCCTCCGGGCTTCATCATCACGACCGAGGCATGCCGCGTCTACCTCCGCGAGGGGCGCGAGCCCCCGGAGCTGCGCGCCGAGGTTGACGCGCACCTCGCGGAGCTGGAGGCAGTCCGCGGCAAGCGGCTGGGCTCAGCGGAGGACCCGCTGCTGGTCTCCGTCCGCTCGGGGGCCAAGTTCTCGATGCCGGGGATGATGGACACCGTCCTCGACCTGGGCCTCAACGACGCCTCAGTCGAGGGCCTTGCCCGGCAGACCAGCGATGAGAGGAGTGCCTGGGACTCCTACCGCCGGCTTGTCCAGATGTTCGGCAAGACCGTACTTGGGATCGACGGCGCGCGATTCGACGAGGCGTTCGACGCGATGAAGCGTGACCGCAACGCCGTGAGCGACCTCGATCTGCAGAAGTCCGACCTTAAAGAGCTGGTCGGCATCTACAAGGACATTGTGCTACGGGAGACAGGCCGAGCGTTCCCACAGGACCCGCGCGAGCAGCTCGAGCTCGCGATCCGCGCGGTCTTCGACTCGTGGAACACCGAGCGGGCTCGGGTGTACCGCCGCCAGGAACGCATCCCCGACGACCTCGGTACCGCGGTCAACGTGATGGCCATGGTGTACGGCAACCTTGGTTACGACTCCGGCACCGGCGTCGCGTTCACTCGGGACCCCGCGACCGGGACGTCGGGAATCTACGGTGACTACCTGCAGAACGCCCAGGGCGAGGATGTGGTCGCCGGCATCCGCAACACGATGCCGTTGCAGGAGCTCGAGCGGATCGACAAGCGCTCCTACGATGAGCTGCTGCGCATCATGTCCACCCTCGAGAACCACTACCGCGACCTGTGCGACATCGAGTTCACCATTGAGCGCGGTAAGCTCTGGATGCTGCAGACCCGTGTGGGCAAGCGGACCGCCGCGGCCGCGTTTCGGATCGCCGTCGCCCTTGTCGACGAAGGCCTCATCGACCTCGACGAAGCGCTTCGGCGGGTCAACGGCGACCAGCTAGCGCAGCTGATGTTCCCTCGGTTCGACGAGAAGGCGACCGGCGAGCCGATCGCTAAAGGCGTCCCGGCCTCACCGGGCGCAGCAGTCGGTAAGGCCGTGTTCGACTCCGAGACCGCGGCCAAGCGCGGCGCTGCGGGCGAGCAGGTGATCCTGATCCGCCGTGAGACCACCCCTGACGACCTGCCTGGCATGATCGCGGCGGAGGGCATCCTCACAAGTCGTGGCGGCAAGACCTCGCACGCTGCCGTGGTGGCCCGCGGCATGGGCAAGACCTGCGTCGTCGGAGCCGATGCCGTCCACATCGAGCTTGACAAGCGACGGTTCACGACGCCCAGCGGGCTCGTCGTGAACGAGGGCGACCTCATCTCCATCGACGGAACGGCCGGAGCCGTCTACTCCGGCGAGGTGCCGGTCGTCCCCTCCCCGGTGGTGAGGTACTTCGAAGGCACGCTCGACCCTGCCGACGAGGAGACCGACGACCTCGTCGGCGCCGTGGACCGGCTGATGGCACATGCCGACGCTCGCAGACGGCTGGGCGTGCGCGCCAACGCCGACACCGCCGATGACGCGACCAGGGCCCGGAAGTTCGGCGCCGAGGGCATCGGCCTGTGCCGGACCGAGCACATGTTCCTGGGCGAGCGTCGCAGCTACGTCGAGCAGCTCATCCTCGCCGAGACCGAGGACGAGCGGGAGAAGGCGCTCGCCGCGCTGCTCCCGCTGCAACGCGACGACTTCGTCGACATCCTCGAGGCGATGGACGGCTTGCCGGTCATCGTCCGGCTCCTCGACCCGCCGCTGCACGAGTTCCTGCCCTCCATAACGGACCTGTCCGTCCGGGTCGCACTGGCCGAGGAGCGCAACGAGCCGCACGACGAGGACCTCAAGATGCTGCAGGCGGTGCGCCGGTTGCACGAGGAGAACCCGATGCTCGGCCTGCGGGGCGTCCGGCTAGGCGTTGTCGTGCCCGGTCTTGTCGCCATGCAGGTCCGCGCGATGGCCGAGGCCGCGGCGATCCGGTCCAGGGCAGGCGGCGACCCACGGCTAGAGATCATGGTGCCCCTGGTCGGAGCCGTCGAGGAGTTCAACATCGTCCGTGAGCAAATCGATCAGGTCCTTGCCGACGTCACGGACACCACTGGAGTGGAGATCCGTGCGAAGGTCGGGACGATGATCGAGCTGCCGCGGTCCGCTCTCACCGCAGGCAAGATCGCGGCCAGCGCGGAGTTCTTCTCGTTCGGCACCAACGACCTCACCCAGACCGTCTGGGGATTCTCCCGGGACGATGTTGAAGGCGCGTTCTTCCCCGCCTATCTCAACGAGGGCATATTCACTGTGTCCCCGTTCGAGACCATCGACGTCGAAGGCGTCGGAGAGCTCGTGGAGATCGGGGTCAAGAGGGGACGCGCGGCGCGCCCGGACCTCAGCGTCGGGATCTGCGGAGAGCACGGCGGTGACCCCGCCTCCGTCCACTTCTTCGACCAGGCTGGGCTCGACTATGTGTCCTGCTCGCCGTTCCGTGTGCCCGTCGCCCGGCTCGAGGCTGGACGGTCAGCGGTCGCCGTCGAGCACGGCGGCAGCGACACGAGGTGACGCCTGATGACTGCGACAGCCGGGGCGTCACCCGGCGCGCCGGCTGTCGTGGTCCTTGGCGTCCTTTGCGTCCTTGGCCGCCTCGGCGGCCTTGGCGGCCTTAGAGTCCTCGGCGGCATCGTGTCCCTGCGATCGGGCGTAGATGCGCACCACATCCTCGAACCGCGGGGGAGACGGTAGCGGCGTCTCGGTGACGAGGACGTCGTCGACGAGGATGGAGTACATCGTCTCCTCATCCCCGGCGTGCTCGAGTACGACAACGCGATGAGGCCCGAACTGGTGGGTTTCGACCATCCGTTGCATCGGTGCCTCCCTATCAAGACTGACACACCGCGGCATGAGCACGGCGAGGGTCGACAGTCCCTAGGACCGGGGGCCTTGCGCCTCCTGCCAGCAAGGTCTTCGCCGCAGACACTGGTAGAGACCACGGAAGGAGCACCATGGGATACGGACGAGACGTCGCGCAGGAACTACGCAAACCCGGGCGCGACCTGCGACGCGCGATTCCCGAGGTGTACCAGGGCTTCGCCGCGCTGAGCGATGCCGCGCTCGCGAGCGGCGCGCTCGATTCGAAGACCAAGGAGCTGATCGCGCTCGCGATCGCGGTGAGCACACAGTGCGACGGGTGCATCGCCGCCCACGCTCGCGGCGCCGCCCACAGGGGCGCCACCCTCGAGGAGGCCGCGGAAGCGATCGGTGTCAGCTTCCTGCTGAGCGGAGGTCCGGCGACCGTGTACGGGCCTCGGGCGTTCGCGGCGTTCCGCGAGTTCTACGAAGAGCAGCACCCATCCAGCGAGGCTGCCTGATCAAGCAAGGTTGACCTCGACCTGATCACGGGTCCGCGCTCAGCGCGCCGGCGAGAAGGCGGGCGACTTCGTCTCTCGCCGGCCATGGCACCGTCGCGCCGTCCTTGTCGCGCACCCCGCTGCCAGGCTCGACCACGCCGATCACGGCCGCCGGACGGGACGCCGTACCGAGCCGCTCGACCGCCTCGTCCGCACGGTCGGGCGGGAAGGTGGCGAGCAGCGTGCCCGATGCCAGCGTCGCCATCGGGTCGGCGCCGAGCGCCCGGCATACCGCGAGGCCGGGCTCGAACCAGCGGACTGCGTCCCGGTCGATCCGAACCGCCGCGCCAGCTGCCAGGGAAAGTTCGTGAAGACCCCCGGCGAGGCCACCTTCGGTGGGGTCGTGCATCGCCGTCGCGCCGAGTGCGCCGGCGGCAAGTGCGGCGTCGACGACGGAGATTCCCGGATTGAGGGAGGCGTGCCGCGCCGCGGCCGTCACTTCGGCGGGCAGGCTGCCCAGCCGGTCCGCTGCCTCCGTGGCCAGCACCCCGGCGCCTTCGACCGGGACGGCGCCGACCTGCACGACGACGTCACCCGGTGCTGCGCCCGCTGTCGTGACAACGTGCCCGCCCTCTGCGGTACCCAGCATCTGGCCGACGACCACCGGCTGGTTGACGGTGCCGGTGACCTCGGTGTGCCCGCCGACCAGCGTGGCACCCACCTCGCCCAGCGCCTCGAGCATCGAGGCGAACAGCTCCTCGACCAGGTCCGGCGTCGTTCCCGGCGGCAGCAGCACGGTAACCAGGAACCACCGTGGCCGAGCGCCGGTGACCGCGACATCGTTGGCGTTGACGTAGACCGCGTAGCGCCCCACATCGCTGCCGGTGAGCGTTATAGGGTCGGTCGCTGCCACGACCACCGCGCCGTCCACCTCCAGCGCGCAGGCGTCCTCACCAACCGCCGGCCCGAGCCGGACGCTCGCGGGCAGCGGGCCGAGCCCGGCCAGCAGCCGCGCCAGCTGGGCAACGGGAAGCTTGCCCTCGGGGATTGGGGCGGTGGTCATGCGTCCGGCTCGCGAGGTTGCTCGATCATCGAGAAGTACGCTTCCTCCTCCTGGGCGAAGTGCAGTTGGCATATCGCGTGCAGCCCGTACAGCACCTGCCGCAGCTGCGCCACGTCGGTCTCGCTGGGACGGGTGTCTCCGACATCATCCAGCAACCGGCCCAGCCGGCGGATGAGGTGACTGATCTCCACGTGCGTCCGCGTCATGGTGGTAGTCGCCTCGGAGCTGCCGAGGACTCGGTCGAGCACCGGATAGAGCTCACGACCCTCGGCAAGCTCGTGCGGCTCCAGCTCGTCCACCAGCCGGCGGTAGAGCTTGCCGAGCCGCTCCCGCAGGTCGATCACTGCCGCGGCGCCGAGTTCGTCGGCTACCGCCCGCAGCTCGTCCAGGATGGGACGCAACGCCGGATGCTCGGCGCTGAACCGGCGAAGCAGCCGGGCGTCGGCGTCCGAGATCGTCGTCCTGCCTGGGCGCTCCCGGGCGGCCCGCAGCGCGTTCGCGATGACCGCGAGGTCGATCGCCTCCTGCAGCACCGCGCCGAGGGCGGGCGCCAGCATCCCCCACGCCGCCACTCCCATCGCGGCGAGCGACAGGCCCATCCCGACCGTGACGCTCTGCAGCGCGATCCGACGCGACCGCTGCGCTACCCGCATCGCAGAAGCAATCCGGCTCAACCGGTCGACGGTCAGCACGACGTTGGCGGCCTCCGAGGCGACCGTCGTGCCGCGAGCACCCATCGCCACACCTACGTCGGCGGCCGCCAGCGCGGCAGCGTCGTTGATCCCGTCGCCGACCATCAGCACCGGCCCGTGTGCACGCTCGGCGTGGACGGCGGTCAGCTTCTCCTCCGGGAGCCGCTCCGCCAGCACCAGGTCCGCGCCGGCTACGGCCCCGACCAGCTCAGCAGCCTCGTGCCGGTCTCCGGTGACCAGCACGACACGCCGCACGCCCGCCTGCCGGAGCTCGCGCACCGTCCGCGCGGCGTCGGCGCGCATCGAGTCGCGCAGCACGACCGCGCCGGCCGGAACGCCGTCGACGGCCACCAAGACCACCGAGTCGCCGTCGAGCTCGGCGCGCCGCTGCACGCCGCGGACCCATGCCGGTCGGTGCGTGGGCACGACCCAGCCCACCTGCCCCACGGCGACCTCGCGGCCGTCCACCCGGCCGCGGATGCCCTTGCCCGCCACCTCGGCGACGTCCCTCGGCAACCGCAGCGAAAGACCTCGCTCCCGAGCCGCCTGGACAATGGGGGCAGCCAGCACATGCGGCGAGACCTGGTCCAACGACGCGGCAAGCCCGAGCACCTCGTCGGAGTCGAACCCTCCGGCGGTCACCACCTCCGTCACCGTGGGATGCCCTGCGGTGAGCGTGCCCGTCTTGTCCAGCAGGAGCACGCGGGCACCCGCGAGCTGCTCGAGGGCGCCGCCTCCCTTCACGATCACGCCATGGCGGGCGGCCCGCGACAGGCCCGACACCAGCGCCACCGGAGCCGCCAGAATCAGCGGGCACGGAGTCGCCACCACCAGGACCGCCACGGCCCGAACCGGCTCTCCGGACACCAGCCAGGCCAGCCCGGCCAGTACGAGCGACAGCGGCAGAAACCAGGCCGCGTACCGGTCGGCGAGGCGCACGAACGGAGCGCTCTCGGCCGAGGCTTGCTCGACCAGTCGCACTATGCCCGAATACGTCGACTCGGCCGCTGTGGTCGTCGCCCGCAGGTCGAACGCACCGCCCGCGTTGACAACGCCGGAAGGCACGCCATCCCCCGCCGGCCGCGTCACCGGCGCGGCCTCGCCGGTCAGCGCCGACTCGTCCAGGACGGCGGCGTCCCGCTCAACCCGCCCGTCGACGGGAACGACGTCGCCGCTGCGTACCAGCAGCCGGTCGCCTGGACGGACGGCCGCGACGGGCACTACCTCCAGTTCCCCGTCGCGGTACCGCCGCGCCTCGACCGGAGCCCGTCCGACCAGAGCGGTGAGCTCCTTGCGGGCGCGCTCCGCGGCGCGGTCCTCGAGCAGCCTTCCCGTGGCCAGCATCAGTGTGATCAGCGCGGCTGCGAACAGTTCGCCGACGAGCAGGGCACCGACGATGGCGATGACCGCGATCGCATCAACACCGATGCGCCCGCTGCGCAGCGTGCCGAGCACCAGTGCGGCCGACCACACCGCGCCCACCGCCCCTACGGCACCCCACAGCAGGCCGCTCCCAGGCCGGCCGGCGAGATGGAGCGCGCCACCCGCAGCCAGCGACAGGGAACCGCCGATCAGGATGGCGTACAGCAGCGCTCTCGACCTGCGCTCGGCCCGATCGCCCGCCAGCCCCGGCGTGTCCACGACGCGGGTCGTGCTGTCCACGACTCTCCTCTCGCAACCGACGTCCCACCAAGCCATTGTGCCGGTCCCGAGCGCCCGCCCCACACGGCCGAAGTCCCTCGGCACCGGCGCCGCTGCAGGGGCGAAGGTCCCGCGCACGCCGTACGTTCTCCCCTGCCAAGGGGGCAGTAGTCGCACGCAAGGTGGAAGGAGAAGGACATATCCACGTGCCCGCGAGGAGGTACGACGATGCGGCCACCGCTGCACGAACTCGGTGTGAACGCCGGTAAGAAGGCCCGGTTGAACCGGATCATGTTCCGGCACGGGCTGCGGAACGGGACGACCCTCTTCCTCCCGTACGACCAAGGTCTCGAGCACGGGCCGCGGGACTTTTTCGCCAACCCTGCTGCGAGTGACCCAGCCTATATCGCCAAGCTCGCCGTCGAGGGCGAGTTCAACGGCATCGCGATCCAGATCGGGCTGGCCGAGAAGTTCTTCTGGGACTTCGCCGGCGAGGTTCCGCTCATCCTCAAGCTGAACGGCAAAACCGACATCCCGTCCGACGCCGAGGCGCTGTCGCCGGTGCACGCGACGGTCGAGGAGGCCGTCCGGCTGGGCGCCGACGCCGTCGGGTACACGATGTACGTCGGGACGCCGGTCCAGGAGGCCGACTTCGCCCAGTACAGGACCATCCGGGCCGACGCCGCCCGCCTCGGCATGCCGCTGATCGTGTGGGCGTACCCGCGCGGGTCGGCCATCGAGGCGAAGGGCGGCAAGGACTCGTTCTACGCCGTCGACTACGCGGCCCGCGTAGCCAGTGAGCTTGGCGCCGACATGGTGAAGGTGAACTTCCCGCAGCCGGACAAGCGCTCCGGCGTGAAGCGGGAGTACGACCGCGAGTTCTCGTCCCAGGAAGCCATCGACCACGTCGTACGGTCGGCGAACCGCACGCTGCTCCTGGTCTCCGGGGGCGAGAAGGCGGGCGACGAAGCGATGCTGGAGAAGGCTCGGCAGTCGATGGAGGCCGGCGCCACCGGGCTGATCTTCGGTCGAAACGTCTGGCAGCGCGAGCACTCGGAGTCGCTGCGCTTCGTCGACCAACTCAAGGAGATCCTCGCCAAGTACCCCAGTAGCAAGTGAGCCGAGCGGCCCACCCCGGCGCACACCAAGCAGAGAGGAACGGAACGACACATGACGGTGCGGGTAGGCATCAACGGGTTCGGGCGGATCGGCAGGAGCTTCCTGCGCTGCGCCCTGGAACGTGACATCAAGGTCGTAGGCATCAACGACGTCGCGCCGGTGGAGACGCTGGCCCACCTCCTGGCCTACGACTCGACGTACGGCCGGCTGGCGTACCCCGTCAGCCACGACGGAACCTCGATCCTGGTGGACCACGACCCGATTCCGACCACGGCGGAGCGGGACCCGGACCGCCTGGACTGGGGCAGCCTCGGCGCCGATGTGGTCATCGAGTCGACGGGACGCTTCCGCAGCCGCGAGGACGCCGCCCGCCACCTGAAGGTCGGAGCGTCCAAGGTGCTGATCTCCGCGCCCGGCAAGGACGTCGATCTCACGGTCGTGATGGGCATCAACCATGGCGACTACGACCCCGATGCGCACGACGTGATCTCCGCCGCCTCGTGCACCACCAACTGCGTGGTGCCGATGGTGCAGGTGCTGCACGACGAGTTCGGGCTGGTCAAGGGCTTCATGACGACGGTGCACGCCTACACCGCCGACCAGGTGCTGCTGGACGGGCCGCACAAGGACCCGCGACGGGCGCGCTCGGCCGCCGTGAACATCGCCCCCACCAGCACCGGCGCGGCGCGGGCAACAGGGCTCGTGCTGCCTCAGCTGGCAGGCCGCCTCGACGGCGTAGCGCTGCGCGTCCCAGTCGAGGACGGCTCCATGGTGGACCTCGCCGCGGTCCTCGAGCGTCCCGTGACCGTCGACGAGGTCAACGAGGCGTTCGCGACCGCCGCGGAGAACGGCCTGCGCGGCATCCTCCGGTACACCACCGACCCGCTGGTGTCCCGCGACATCATCGGGGACCCGGCATCCTGTGTCCTCGACGCCGCACTGACTCAGGCGAGCGGCGATCTGGTGAAGGTGTTCGGCTGGTACGACAACGAGTGGGGCTACACCAACCGGCTGGCGGACCTCGCCGAGCTCGTGGGGCAGCGCCTGTAAGGCTCCACGCGTCGCGGCCTACGACCCGCCGTCGTAGGCCGCGACCGCCGCTCGCGGGCGGTCCATCCGCCACGACTGTCCGGCGGAGAGCGTCTGGAACTCGTCGCGGTACGCGACGGTGATCGGTGACAGCGCCGAACGGTCGTTGCTGATCTCGGCGTAGTCGTGCGTGACCCGCAGCGCGATCCCCGCGTTACCGCGGTAGGTGAGTTCGAGCTCGAGCTCGGGGAGCTCCGGCGGCAGGTGAGGATCCAGCCCGAGCACGCCGTCGCGCATCCGTAGCCCGGTGTAGCACCGCTGCAGCAGGTCGATGCTGCCGGCCATGGCGCCGAGGTGAATGCCCTCGCTCGCGGTACCGCCCTGCACATCGGCCACGTCGCTCTCGAGCGCCTCGCAGAAGAACCGCCACGACGTGCTCCGATCCCGCCGGGCGAGCACCCAGGCGTGGACCACGGCGCTGAGGGTCGAGCCGTGGCTGGTGCGGGCAAGGTAGTAGTCCACAGTGCGCTCCAGCGTCGCCGCGTCGACCTGGTAGCCGAGCGACGCGAGCGTCTCGATCAGTTCTTCCTCGCTGAGCAGGAACAGCAGCATCAGCACGTCCGCCTGCTTCGACGCCTGATAGCGGTTGACCGTGTCGTCCTCCGCTTCCAGGATGCGATCCAGCCGGCGGATGTTGCCGTACGTGCGCCGGTAGGCTTCCCAGTCCAGCTCCTCCAGCTGCTCGTATCCCTCGAACTGGCTGATTATCCCGTCGTGGAACGGGACGTACAGGCGCGCGCTCACGTCTTCGAACAGGGACATCTCGGCGGCCTGCAGGCCGAGCCGCTCGACGACATCGCGCCGCTGCCGCTCGGTCAGCATGGTGAGGGCGTCCAGGGCATGCCGGATGACGCGGGAGGCCATCACATTGGTGTACGCGTTGTTGTTGATTCCAGGCTCGTCGGCGTCGGGGTAGGCGTCGTGGTACTCGTCGGGCCCCATGACGCCGCGTATCTCGTAGCGATCGAGCGTGTGGCTGTACTCCGCGAGGCTGCACCAGAACCGGGCGATCTCGATCAGCATCTCGGCGCCGTACCGCTCGAGGAAGATGAGATCACCGGTGGCCTGCACGTACTGCCACACGTTGTGGGCCACGGCGATGCCCACGTGGCGCTGGAGGCGCGTGTTGTCGGGTATCCAGCGGCCGGAACGCGGGTTGAGGTGCAGCGTCGGAGTCTCGTCGCGGCCGTCGCTGCCGCTCTGCCACGGGTACATCGCACCCTGGTAGCCGGCCGCCCGCGCCGCCCTGCGGGCCGCGGGCAGCCGGCGCCAGCGGTACATGAGCACTGATCGGGCGATCTCCGGGAAGCGCAAGCTGTAGAACGGGAACACGAACAGTTCGTCCCAGAACACGTGCCCCCGATAGGCCTCGCCGTGCAGCCCGCGAGCCGGAACCCCGACGTCGAGATCGGCGCTGTGCTCAGACATGGTCTGCAGCAGGTGGAACATGTGCAGGTTCAGCAACTGCTGGACATCGCCCGGAACGGCTACCCGGCACGTCCGCCACAGCGCCGCCCACGAGAGCACGTGCCGACCGAGCAGGGTGGCGAAATCGTCGAGCCCCCGAAGGTGGTCGATCGCGGTCTCCAGGCTCTCGGTGACCGCGAGATCGAGCGAGGTGAAGATCGTGACGACCTTCTCCACCGTGGCAGATTCGCCCTCTCGAAGGTCCAGCCGGACGGTCTGCGACACCCAACCCTGGGATCGCTCGAAGACCGCCGGACCGCGAGCAGCCACGCCGGTGACGGTCAACCTGGCCACTTCCGCGATCCTGATCTTCGACGACGAGGTCTCCACCTGCAACCACATGGTCCGCTCGCCGTCGGCCCCCTCGACGACCGGCCTCAGGTGGTTACCCGCCAGGTCGCGGTACCGGGCGACCCCGCTGTTCGTCACCGTCCCGTCGAGTCCGGCACGTATATCGACGGTGCCGGACCAGTCTTCCGCCACGATCGTCATGTCGAGCGCCACGACGTGAGGGTCGTCCATCGAGGCGAACCGGCGCTGGGTCACGACGCTCGTCCGGCCGTCCTTGTCGCGGAACCGCACGCGCCTGGTGAGCACCCCCCTGCGCATGTCGAGTTCCTGGCGGTACTCGAGGATCTCCACGCGGTCCAGGTCGAACCATTCGCCGCCGTCGAGCCGGAACGTCAGAGGCAACCAGTTGGGCACGTTGACCATGTCTTCGTGCGACACCGTGCGGCCCGCGATGGTCGACTCCAGCCGGTTGTAGCATCCGGCGATGTAGGTGCCTGGATAGTGGACGCCGTCAGCCCGCGACTCGGGCGCGGCACCGCGGGTGGCGAGGTACCCGTTGCCGACGGTACACAGGGCCTCGCGGAGGCCTTCGCTCTCCGGATCTACACCCTCATACGCCAGCGACCAGTGCTTCATGCTTTCCCATCGGTGCAACTGAGCCTCGCGGACCTAAGCGCAACTCTAGGTCTCTGTGAGGCGCAGGTCATCACCGCCGGCGTAGACGTGTACGAGGTCGCTGCGGCTCACTATGCCGGTTAGTCGCTCGTAGTCGTCGACGACTGGAAGCCTCTTGATGCGGTGCTTGTCCATCAACCGTGCTGCGACGACCGCCGGCTGGTCCTGGCGTATTGTGATCGCCGGCACCGACATGATCTGCTCGGCGGTACCGCCGGTGTACCGGTGGCGCAGCACATCTGCCTCGGACACGATGCCGAGCACGCGGCAGTCCCTGTCGACGACAGGCACCGCGCTGATCTTCCGAGCGTCGAGCAACCGCGCGATGGCCCTGGCAGGGGTCGATGGCTCTACGGCCGCGACGTCGGCGGTCATCACATCCGCAACCAGTGTCCGCATGTCCACCACCAATCCTCGCTTCGAGACTAGCCCTGCCCGCGGAGGCACGGCGTGGGTAGGAAGTCCCGCTCTGCAGGGTCCGGCGGCCCTAATCAAGCTCTGGCCGGCTAGGCCACGCTGAAGGTGTGAGGCATGAAGTGGTCGTCGGTTACGACGCCTCCCGGACGGGTCGGGCGGCCCTGGACTGGGCGGTTCGGGAGGCGAAGCAGCGCCTGCTCGACCTCACGGTGTGCCACGCGTGGAAGCTCCCCCAGCCGACCGTCGAACGCGATGTTGAGCACGCCGCCCGTGCCAGCGCCACCAACACGTTGGAGGAGGGCGCGCTGCTGGCCCGGCAGGAGTTGCCACCACTGAGGGTCCGTCCCCTCCTCGTCAGAGGATCGGCAGGCCAGGTGCTTACCCGCACCAGCCGGGACGCTGTCATGCTCGTGGTCGGCACCACGGGCCGGCTGGACCTGAGCAGTCGTGGCTCCCAGCCGGCAGTCAGCTACGCCGTGACGCACGCCCGGTGCCCCGTGGTGCTCGTCCGAGACGCCCCGCTGCCGGACACGGGAAGCGTGGTGGTCGCCTTTGCAGGGGCGCTGGACCTGGGCGCCCTGGCCTTCGGCTTCGAGCATGCGGCCGCGACGGGAGCCGACCTTCACGTGTGGGGAGGCTGCTGGCCCGGGCCGGCCGGCCCGGCCGTAGAGCGCAGGTGGTTCACCGACTCGCTAGCGCGGTGGCGGGACAAGTATCCGGGTGTGCCCGTGACGCTGGACCTCGCAGACCAGCGTCCGCTGTCAGACCGGCTGAGCGGGGTTCCCGAAATCCGGCTGATCGTGGTGACCTCGCCGGCCTGCCTCGAGGAGGCATTGCTCAGCCACCCGTCCGCCCCGGTCGCGGTGACCCGGTAGCCCAGGACGCGCGTGAGGCCGGGCCGGACATCCACCTGCGGACCGCCTTCTCGATCTCGACCACGATCAGGACGGTGGCGGCGACCGCGACGATGCGCACCCAGGCGTCGAGGTCGAGCGGCTGCACCTGCAGCACATACTGCGTTCCTGGGAAGTACAGCGCGCCGAAGTGCACGACGAACGACCCGGCCGTCGCGAGGAGGAGGAACGGGTTGTCGCGCAGCGGGACGGTGAACACCGAGCGGTCGTCCGAGCGCGCGTTACCGGCCTGAAGCGCCATGAACGTGACCATGGTGGTCAGGGCGACCGTCTGCGCAGCCGTAAGCGAGTCGCTGCGCTCTAGCTCCCAGCGGAACATCGCCAGCGTTCCGAGCGCCATCACCAGCCCGGTGATCAATGTCCGCCACCACAACAACTCCGAGATGATGCCCTCCTGCGGATCGCGAGGCGGACGGTTCAGCACATCGCGCTCCCCTCGTTCGAAGGCCATGGCAATGTCCTGGAGCCCGCTCGTCACCAGGTTGAACCACAGCAACTGCGCCGGCAGCATCACCAGCGGCCACCCGGCGGAGACCCCGGCGACGAGCGCGGCGATGGCTGCCGTCGCGGCCGACACCAGGAAGAAGGTCGCGCGCCGGATGTTGTCGAACGTCCGCCTGCCCTCGTCGATGGCGCTGACGATGGTCTCGAAGTTGTCATCTGCGAGCACGATCTCCGCCGCCTCGCGAGCGACGTCGGTGCCGTCCTGGCCCATCGCCACCCCGATGGCCGCCGACCTCAAAGCCGGCGCGTCGTTGACACCGTCGCCGGTGACGGCGACCACCTCGCCCTCGGCCTGGAGGGCCCGAACGATGCGCAGCTTGGCCTCTGGCGAGACACGCGCGAAGACCGAAACGTCCCGGACCTTCCGGCGAAGGGCTTCCGCGTCCAGCCGGTCGAGCTCGGCGCCGGTCAGCACCTTGTCGCTGCCGTCGATGCCGATCTCGGCGGCGATCGAGCTCGCCGTCGCCGAGTGGTCACCGGTTATCGTGATCACCCGTACCGCCGCCCGCCGGCAGGCCTCGATCGCTTGCCGGACTCCCTTCCGCGGCGGGTCCTTCATTCCGACCAGGCCGACGAAGACCAACTCCGAGGGATTCTCGGTGTCCAGCGGAGGATCGCTCCTAGTCCGGGTGCGGCTGACGGCGGCGCCGAGCACGCGCAGTCCCGACGCCGCCATCTCGGCCGCAGCGGCATAGACGGCACGCTCTTGCAGCGGTTGTTCGTCCTGCTCGCCGAGGCTCGTGTCGCACATCGCCAGCACCTGCTCTGGGGCGCCCTTGACGAAGAGCGCCTCCCCTCCCTGCACGCGCCGTAGCGACGCGGAGAAGCGGAGCTCTGGCTCGAACGGGGTCTCGGACACGGCCGGAAAGGCGTCTCTCGCCTGGTCCGGGACGAGGCCGGCGTCCGCGGCGGCAAGCAGCAACGCGACCTCCGTCGGGTCACCGCGGTGATCGGTACCGTAGAGCCTGGCCTCGTTGGTGAGCACCCCGGTGAGCAGGGTCAGGGCAGCGGGCTCCCATTCGTGGTGGTCAGCCCGAGCGCTGTGCACCTGGATCTCGTCTAGGCGGTGGAACCGTCCAGCGGACCACAGCTGCTGGACGGTCATCCGGTTCTCGGTGAGCGTTCCGGTCTTATCCGAGCCGATGACGCTGGCGCTCCCGAGAGTCTCGACGGCCGGCAAGCGGCGCACAATGGCTCGCCGCCGCGCCATCCGCGTCACGCCGATCGCCAGCGCGATCGTCACGACGATCGGCAGCCCTTCGGGGATCGCCGCCACCGCCAGAGCCACGGCCGTCAGGAACAGCTCTCTCAGCTCACCCCCGCGGATCAGACCGATTGCGAACACGACCAGGGACGCCACCAGGATCGCGATGGCGATCACCTTCGCCAAGCGTTCCATCCGCTGCCCCAGCGGAGTGGCGGTCTCCGGTTCTCCCCGGATCAGCTCGGCGATGCCGCCGATCTCGGTCCGTTCGCCGGTCGCCACCACCAGCCCTTCGCCGCGACCACGGGTTACCGTCGTCCCTGCGTAGGCCACCGAGCCCCGGTCGACGATCGACAAGTCAGCACCCACCGGGCGGGTGTGCTTGGCGACAGGGTCCGATTCCCCGGTAAGCAGGGACTCGTCGACCGACAGCGACTGCACCGACACCAGCCGCAAATCCGCCGGAACATGGCTTCCGGAGTCGAGGAGCACCAGGTCTCCCGGGACGAGGTTACGGCCGTCGATCTCAACCTCTCGGCCGTCTCGCACGACTCGAGCCTTCGGCACGGCCAAGCGCAGCAGCGCGCGCACCGACGCGTCGGCCTTCCGCTCCTGGGTGAACCCGATGATCGCGTTCAGGACGAGCGCCACCACGATGACGGACGTGTCGCTCCACTCCCGCAACACCGTGGTAACGACCGCCGCAACGAGCAGGATGTAGATCAGCGGACTACGGAACTGCCGGAGGAAGACCAGCCACCGGGGCGGCGGCTCGGTCTCCTCGAACACGTTCGGCCCGTACTCTGCCAGCCGCTGCTCCGCCTCCTCCGAGGTCAGGCCGTGCGGCGACGACTCGAGAACCTTGAGCGCCTCTGCCGCCGTGATGGCGTGCCACGGTCCGCGCTCGTCGGGCTCGATGATCAAACGTGTCCTCCGTACGGGTGCTCACGCAGCTGTACCCCGTCCTGGCGCGCCCTATCCAGCGCGCCCAAAGCCGGGGTATCCGCCGGGGTCACCGAAGCCTAGGCAGCCGGTTCGTGGCGGTGCTGGATCACGACGTCCGGCCCTGGGAACAACAGCGTGGTGTGACCGTCGTCGCCCCACCTCACCAGGTACGGCGGCTCGCCGTTCTTTCCCCGAACCTCGAGCACCTCGCCGTCCCGCTCCGGCTCGCCGACGTGCGTGGACTTGACCACGATCCGGTCACCGACCTGTGCCTGCATGACGCTTCCTCCATCTCGCCTTTCTTTCCCAAGCACACCAGCCGGCTCCCCGGGACGCATAGGGCACGATGCCCGGATCGGAAGGGTCCTTTGCCCCTGCCGCGCCGGCAGGCTCGCGCGCGCCTGCACACCAGCCGGTCAGGTATCGGTGCGTACCCGGGTCGAGTCGGCCCACGGGTCGTAGTCGACCTCGAGCGTCTCCTGCGGCGGCCGCTCGGCCTCTGGGACGTGATGCAGGTTGATCCGGACGCGGTACCACAGCGAGCTCCGCCCGCGCATGCCATCGACGAGGACGTCCGCCGGCTCGAGGTAGCCGACCACGCCTGGGTGGCGCGCTTTCCAGCGCTCCAGCCCGTCTAGCGCCTCCTGCTTGGTCTTCGCGCGCGCGATCTCAATGAGCGGCATCGTGGGGGTGCGGCGGCCGGTGCCCTTCGGCGGCTTCTCGGCCGGGCCGAGCCGCTTGGCGAGTTCGAGCAGGCCGTCCAGGGAACCGGCCTCGTCGTCGATCGCGCGCCATGGGTCGCCGATCGCGGCGTACCGTTCCCGCACCGTCGTCACCGTGTAGTCCTCAGGCCGGCACCCCCCCACCTCGTCCCATCCAAGCGGAGTGGAGACGCGGGCGTCCGGCGTCGGCCGCACCGAGTACGCCGAGGCAACGGTGCGGTCCTTGGCATTCTGGTTGTAGTCGACGAACACGCCCTGCCGCTCCTCCTTCCACCACCTCGCCGTGGCAATCTCCGGCGCCCGGTTCTCGACCTCGCGTGCAACCGCCTCCGCCGCGAGCCGCACCTCACGGTAGGGCCAGCGGGGCTCGATCCGGACGTTGATGTGAAAACCGCGCGACCCCGACGTCTTCGGCCACGCGGTGAGGCCGTGGTCCTCGAGCACCTCCTTGGCGACGAATGCCACATCGATGATCTGCGACCACTCCACACCGGGTACGGGGTCAAGGTCTATCCGCAGCTCATCGGGGTGGTCCAGGTCCTCGGCCCGCACAGGGTGCGGGTTCAGGTCGATGCAGCCCAGGTTGACCACCCACGCCAGCCCAGCTGCGTCGCGCACCACCACCTCGTCGGCGGTGACCCCGGACCGATAGCGGAGCGTGGCGACCTCGACCCAGTCCGGCCGCTTCTCCGGGGCCCGCTTCTGGAAGAAGGCCTCCTGATCGATCCCCTTGACGAACCGCTTGAGGATCATTGGCCGCCCGGCGACGCCGCGCAGGGCTCCCTCCGCCACGTCCAGGTAGTAGCGCACCAGGTCGAGCTTGGTGTGGCCCGGCTCCGGGAAGATCACCCGGTCCGGATTGGTCACCGTGACCTCACGCCCGGCGACCTCGACAACCTGCGACCGCGCCATTCCAACACCATAGGTCCCCCCGCGAAGAGCCCGCGGGACCTATTCCTCTGCCGCCTCCCGCATCACATGCGTTGAATAGGGGAACCGAACACCTAGGAGGCGAAGGGAGATGTCGAATCCCGGGCCCGACAGGGGCATGAGCGAGCCACGGCAGGCGGCATACGATGAAGCGACGACTTATGAGCAGCCGCCGCCGGAGCGGCAGGAGCGGCCGTGGAGCGGCGGGCGCGTCGTCGCGCTGGTGCTGGGCTCCTTGCTCGCGCTGTTCTCGCTCGGTCTGCTGGCTGGCGGAGTTGCGGTACTGGCCTTCGATCTCACCCAGCGGGATGCCAACGGCTATCTCGTGACCGACACCGTCGAGTTCGAAAGCAACGGCTACGCGATCGTCGGGAGCGGGCTGGAGATCGACACCTCCGTCCCCGGCTGGGTGCAGGTCCAGGAACTGATCGGTGAGGTCGAACTGCGTGTCGAGGCGACCGGCGGCGAGCGGGTGTTCGTCGGCGTGGCGCGGGAGTCGGAGGCCGAAGGCTATCTCGCCGACATCGGCTACGACGAGATCGACGAGATCAGCGGATTCCGAGGAGTGGAGGTCACCTATCTGTCCCACAGCGGTGGGCCTCCCGAATCGCAGCCCGCCGAGCAGGACTTCTGGACGGCGTCGACCGAGGGTCGAGGCACTCAGACGCTGACGTTCGAACCGCAGGAGGGCCGGTGGGTGATCGTGGCAATGAACGCCGACGGCAGCCCGGATGTCAGCGTCTCGGCAGCCGTGGCCGTCGAGGCACCCTCGCTGCCTTGGGTGGCCGTTGCGCTGCTGATCGCCGGTGCCCTGGCCATGCTCGTCGCTGCACTGATCATCTACCTGGCCGTTCGCCGCTGAGGAGATGTGCCAGTCCAGACGGAAGGACTCGTGCAGGCGGCACGCGTGTCACTCGGTCTGAGGGGGCACCACGAGGACCGGGACTTCGGCGAACTCGAGAATCCGGAGCGCCTCGAACCCGACGTAGGGGATGCCCACGCTGTAGTGCGAGGCGCGGGCGATAACGATCAGGTCGGCGTGTGACCGTCGAGCCTCGGCGAGCACTTCGGCGGCCGGCGCGCCCGACACCTGAACGGTGTCCACCGGCACGCCAGCGGCGTCGCCGCGGCGCTGGACGTGCCGCAGCGTGGCGTTAGCGGCGAGGGTGCGCCGGGCGCCCACGGGGATGGATGCCGCGCTGATGCGCTCGTCGAGGGCATGGTCCTGCAGCACGGTGACGGCGACCAACGGGCATTCCAAGGCTGCGGCAAGCCCTATCGCCACATCTGCAGCGTGGAACGCCGCCGGTGAGTCGTCGACGGCGACCAGTATGCGTCTGATCATCACCGTTCACCTTCTCCCGGCCGGGGCCGTCCGGCGGCCCAGCGAACCCGGACGTTCTCCTCCCGGTCCAGTTCGTCCAGCTGTGCCTCGAGCGTGCGCAGCGCGTCCTGCAACCGCGGTATCCACCGGCTGTCAATGGCGCGCTGCCGGGCTCTCGTATGATCGAGCTCCGCCGCAAGCAGCGCGCGGGCGCGCAGCATGGCGGCATGCCGCACCGCTGCTGCCAGGGCTCGACGGTGGGCCGCGACCGCGAACGCCAGCGCCGAGCTGCCCTGCCGTACCGGCTCATCGGGCGGCCTTACCGTCGCGTGGACGGGGTACCGCACCCCCATCGCCTCCCTGTGCTCCACGGCCACCGTCGCGGCATCCGCTGGTACCGCTGCGTCCAACGCCCGCTGGCCGTCCAGCGCGGCGCTACGCCGCAGCCAGATCGCCGCCGCGCCGGCGGCGCGCTGCCACTCCGTCTCCGCGCGCTGGGCCTCCATCTCAAGCCGGTCCAGCTCACCGGTCAGGATGCGCTGTTTGCGGTCGAGCAGCTCGCTTGCCCGGCCCGCCACCTCGAGCCGGCGCCGCAGCCGCAGCCGACCGGCCCGTCCCGAAGCTGCTATGCGAGTCATAAGGGCTCCTGGAGACGGGCTCGTAGCAGGGACTCGGGCAGCATGGTGAGTTCACGGCGGGGCAGCACGGACAGCGCCTGCCACACGAGTTCGAGCGTCTGGTCGAGCGTTCGCGACTCGGTGGACCCCTGCCGCATCAGGTTCCGCTCCACGGCGTCCCGGTAGTCGAGGTAGCGCCGGTCAGTCTCGCTCAGCGCGGCCACGCCGATCAGGTCTGCCAGTTCCGCAGCCTGTCGCGCACGCGACAGCGCAGCGATCACTTGAGCGGCGACGTCGAGGTGATCGTCGCGAGTACGACCCGGGCCCGCGCCCTTGCGCATCAGCCGCGACAGCGACGACAGCACGTCCACCGGCGGGTAAAGCCCTCGGCCGTGCAGCTCCGCCGAAAGCACGACCTGGCCCTCGGTGATGTAGCCGGTGAGGTCCGGGACGGGGTGGGTGATGTCGCCGCCGGGCATGGTCAGCACCGGGACGATGGTCACCGAGCCCGGCCGCCCACGCACCCGACCGCACCGCTCATACAGGGACGCGAGATCCGAGTACAGGTAGCCGGGATAGGCGCGGCGTGCCGGGATCTCGCCGCGCGCCGCGGCGACCTCGCGCACCGCGTCGCCGTAGCTGGTCATGTCGGACATGACGACCAGGACGTGGTGGCCCTCCACGAACGCGAAGTGTTCGGCGACGGTGAGCGCGATCCGCGGTGCCAGCAGCCGCTCGATGACCGGTTCGTCGGCGGTGTTGATCAAGGTGACCAGCTCGCCGCTGGCCGAGCGCTCGTCAAGGGCGTCGCGGACGAGCGCGGCGTCGGCGTGGGTGAGACCCATGCCGGCGAAGACGACGCGAAACGAGGCTTCGCCAGCGGTGGCGTTAGCGGCGATCTGCGTCGCGAGCCGCAGGTGCGGCAGGCCGGGCAGCGAGAAGATCGGCAGCTTCTGGCCGCGTACCAGCGTGGTCAGCGCGTCGAGTACCGAGACGCCGGTGAGGACCGGCTCGGATGGCGGCTCGCGGCGCACCGGGTTGAGCGGCCACCCGGTCACCGGCTCAGTGGTCTCGCTGAAGACCGGCGGTCCGCCGTCGACCGGCTCCCCCCGGCCGTTGCATACCCGCCCGAGCCAGCCAGGCCCGACCGGGATGTGCACCGGCCGGCCGGAGAAGCGCACCCGCACCCCGCCAGGGCGCAGCCCGTCCGTTCCCTGAAGCACCTGTACGACAGCGAGGTCGCGGTCCACCTCGAGCACCACGCCGTAGCGGCGCGACCCGTCCTCGACCTCGACGACCGCCGACTCGTCCCATCCGACGCCGTGCACATGCTTGAGCACGAGCAGCGACCCGTGGATCGCCTGTACGTCGGTGTGCTCGACAGCCGTGGCCAGGTCCGTGGAGCCAAGCACCGGGGCCCTCATGACAGCTCCTCCAGTGCCCGCACGACATCGCTGCGGCGCCGTTCCACGGCTTCGGCGTCGGCAGGACCCGCCTCGTCCCGAACCCGCACGAGCGGCCCGAAGTCGAACTCCTCGATGGTGGTCGCGGGCACGCCCCGCTCGACGAGCCGGAGGCAAGTGTCGACCACGTCAAGCACCGCCTGCAGCAGCGCGGCACCCTTCTCGGCACTGGAGAACGCGTCGTTGTCGCTCAGCGCGCTCTGCATCAGCACGCCTTCCCGGATGAGGCGGCCCGCGAGCAACATCATGCGTTCGTGCCCGGGCAGCGTGCCGGTTCCGACGATCTCGGCGAGGTTCGCGACCCGGTCCGCGTCCGCCAGCAGGCTCGCCGCGCGGGCCCGCCGAACCGCCCAGTCGGTGTCGCCATGCTCGGCGTGCCACACACCGATCGCTCCAGACTGCCGCGCGAACGAGCCCTCCCAGCCGACCGCGGGATAGTGGCGGGAGTACGCGAGATCGCGGTCGAGCAGCCACAACGACTGCACGAAGCGCTCGGTCGCGGTCGTCACGGGCTCTGCCATGTCACCGCCCGGCGGCGACACCGCGCCGATCACCGTGACCGAGGCGGTGAGCCCGCCGAGCGTCCGGACCCGGCCGGACCGCTCGTAGAACGCGGCGAGCGCGGAGGCGAGGTCCGCGGGATACCCCTCCTCGGCCGGCAGTGCGCCCGTCCGGGACGCGAACTCCCGGCGGGCCTCCGCCCAGCGCGATGTCGAGTCGGCGATGACGACCGTGTCGTAGCCCATGTCGCGGTAGTACTCGGCAACCGTGATCGCCGTGTAAATGCTGGCCTCCCGCGCCATCATCGGCATGTTCGACGTGTTCGCGAGGATCACCGTCCGGTCGATCAGCCGACCTCCGCTGCGGGGGTCGGTCAGTTCCGCGAGATCGCCGAGCACGTCCGCCATCTCGTTGCCCCGCTCGCCGCATCCCACGTAGATGATCACGTCTGCGTCGCACCACTTGGCGATCTGCTGAAGCAGCACGGTCTTCCCCGTGCCGAAACCTCCTGGGACGGCGGCCGCCGACCCACGGGCAACGGGAAAGAGCAGGTCCAGTACCCGTTGCCCGGTGTGCAGCGGGACGACGGCGTCCTCCCGGGACTGCACCGGCCGGGGGCGGCGCACCGGCCAGCGCTCCCACAGCCCGACCTTCCGGTCGCCGACGACGGCGACGGCCGCGTCGTCGGCCACGTCGCCCGCCTCAGCCACCCAGGACAGCTCACCGGACACATCCGGCGGGACGAGCACCCTGTGCTCCAGGCCGCCGGCCACCGTGACAGACCCGATGATTGAACCCGGCGCCATGTGATCTCCGAGGGTGGCGGTGGGCGTGAACGACCAGCGCCGGGCGGCACGTTCCACCCGCTGCGCCGGAGTCAACCACACCGGCGCTGCCGACAGCGGCCGCAGCAGACCGTCGAAGACCTGCCCTAGCAGACCGGGGCCGAGCCGCGCGGTCAGCGGGTTGCCCGTCGGCCTGGCCTCATCGCCTGCTCGCAGGCCGCCGGTGTATTCGTAGGCCTGCAGGGTGACGACGTCGGCGGCGATCTCCACCGTCTCGGCCGGGATGCGGTCGGGACCCACCTCGACGACGTCGTACATTCCCACGCCTTCCAGGCCGGTCACCTCGACCAGTGGGCCGTTGACCCGGCGGACGGCAGCCGTCACGCCCATAGCCGCATCACCTCGGAGCCGAGTCGATCCACCTCACGGTCGGCGAGGGTGGGCAACGACAGGTCCAGCCGCCGACTGCCGTCATGGGCCACCACACCGCCGTCCGGGCTCTCCTCGACTGTGGCCCCGCTGCCCAGGACGGCGAGCGCGTGCTCGGTCAACCGTTTCCGCAGCCGCGGGTAGTCAGGTTCGGCGCGCAGCCCGCGCGCGGCATCCCGGCACCGGCGGCGCAGTTCGTCATGCAGATCCCGCTGGGCCGCCAGGATCAGGGCACGCGCCTCTCGGCGCCGCCGGGCCATCCGCGCTGCGACTGCGGCACGCGCCTGCTGCTCGCCCTCATTACGGCTGTCGGCGAGGATTCGTTCGGCCCGCGCACGAGCCTCGGACCGCAGCCGCTCGGCCTGCTCGCGAGCCTCCCCGAGGATGGCGTCGGCGTTCGCTCGCGCCTCTGCCATCAGCGCGGACTGCACCGGACCCAGCGCGGCCGCCGAGCCGATGGGCAGCTTGCGCCTCATTCGGGCATCACCACCGTCATGGGACCGGCCGGCACCACACGTTCGGCGGACAGCGCCGCAGCGGCGGCCGGCGTGAGGATCACCACGAGCACATCGGGCGGCAGCCTCTTCCACTGCGCACGGGCCTGCTCCGCGTTCTCGGCCACGAGCGGGCACGCACCGGCGAGCGGGTACCCCTGGATCAGGGCCTGTGCTCCGAGGATCGCCACCCTTCCCATCACAGTCCCGCTAGGCCTGGCCGATCAGGATGATCGCGACGATCAGTCCGTAGATCGCGATGCCCTCGGCGAGCCCGACGATCACCATCGACCGGCCGAACATCTCCGGTCGCTCGCTCATCGCGGCAAGAGCGGCCGCGCCCGTGTAGGCCACGGCGATCGCCGCACCGATCGACGAGCCGGCGACCGAGATGGCCGCGGCGATCAGTGCCGTGCCGTTCGTCTGCTCCGTCGCCTCGGTCGTGCCCTGTGCCACCGTCGCCGCCTCCGCCGGAAAGGCCATGAGCACGATCGCGACCAGCACCGCAAGACCGATCAAGAGGACCGCCACGTTCCCGATGATCAATGCTCGCCGTGCGACGGGTCGTCCCAGCCAGCGCCTCATTCAGTCACCTCCGTGGACTCACGAGCGGGCAGCTTCCAGGGCCGGAACGGCCGGCCCTCCGTGTCGAAGACCCGCGAGAACAGCTCGTAGTACTCCAGGCGCAGCGCCTGGATGCCGGCCACCAGCGCCTCCAGCGTGAGCGCGACGGCGTTGCCGAACAGGAAGATGAGGATGGCGGCCACTGCCGACAGGCCCAGCCCCCAGACCGCCGTGGTGCCCTCCCAGACGACGGCGCTCAATGCGCCGTGCGCCAGCCCGAACGCCGCCAGCCTGCCGAACGAGATCAGGCTCGAACCTAGCCGGACGACGAGGTCGAACAGCTCGATCGAGGCCTGGGCCACGCCGGCGGCACCGCCCCCGGAACTCGCCAGCAGGCCGACGAAGGCCATCATCAGCCCCAATGCCCCCACTGTCGCCCCCAGCGCGATGAAGGCGCCTTCGTCGATGTAGAGGCCGCCGGCGAGCAGCCCGAGCGCCAGGAAAAGCAGGCTTCCGGCCACTCCGGACCGGGCGTAGAGCGCGTAGCGCCAGCCGCCCTCGCGGACCCGGTTGACCGTTCCGAGCACATAGGCGCCGGCCAGCAGCAGCGCGCCCACCCCCACTGCGGCCGCGAGCAGGGGCAGCGGCTCCTCCATCGGAGACAGCCACAGCACCGGGAGCACGCCGGTAGGCCCGAAGAACTCGCCGTACAGCACCCCGAACAGCGACGCGGTGACGCCCGCGCCGGCGAGGAAGGGCCAGGCCCGGCGGACGCCGGCCAGCCACTGGAATCGCTGGCTGCGAACGAGCCAGGCGGCGACCAGCAGCAGAAGCCCGTGGCCGAGGTCCCCGAACATCATGCCGAACATCGCGACGTACGCCAGCCCGGCGACAAGGGTGGGGTCGACGTCCGCATAGGGCACCGTGGCGTAGCCCTGAACCAGCGGGTCGAAGACCCTCGCCCGCGAACGTCCGCCTAGCAGGGTCGGCGGCTGCACCCCCCGCGGCGGCGCCAGGGGAACGACCGCCGCTCCGACGGGCGCGAGGTCGTCGGCGAGTTCCGGCCGCGCCGGTGCTGGCATCCAGCCGGCGATCGCGGCGACCGGGCCACGCGTGATGGCCTGCGAGGCTCTGCGGTCCAGTTCCGCGTCGCGGCTCTGCGCGACGTCGGACGGCTCGAGGTCCACAGCGCCCGCGTCGCCGACCTTCTCCAGCATCGTCCGCAGCGCGGATGTCGGCGCGACCAGCGCCACGCGCTGCATCCGGACGGGCCGCAGGCCGTCACGCCACGACATCGAACACCTCGGCCGGTCCGCCTCCCGCCGCCGCGCTCGCCAGCGCGGCGCGCACTCTCCACCCGTCGACCGCGAGCACCGCCAAGGCGCCCACGACAGGTTCGGCTCCCGGGTGCGCAGCGCGGAGCATCCGGTAGCCGTCGGCCTCCATTCGGGCCCGCAGCCGCATCTCTGCCCGCCACAGCTGCGACGGCTCGGCGATGTCGTCCAGAGCCCAACGCGCGGCCGCCGGTAGCGCGGTCCGCAGGTCCGCGAGCGAGCCGGCTTCGCCCCATCGCCAGCCCAGCAACGGCGCAGCCGCCCGCACCAGCGGCTCCCGGGCGCGCTGGCCGAGCGCCGCGACCGTACGCGCGGCTACCAGCGCGGCACCGCCCGCCACCCAGCGCCGGACCGTCTCGATCCGGGCGGCCGCGCCGACCATGCGGAGCCATCCGATGAGCAGGGCGTCGTGGAGCTCAGCGGCGGTCAGCCCGCCCGGGTCGCCCCACGGCGACGCGCTCAGCTCGCCGCGCAACTCGTCCGCGGAGCCCGTCGCGGCCAGCCGCGGCCACGACAACGCCAGCGTGCCAAGGGTGAACACGGGCGAGCGGGCGCGACCGGCAAGACGATCATGGTGCGCCTCGATGTTGGCCATCTCGAACCGCGCGGCGAGTGCGCGGGCAAGCGGCGTGCCGGCGGACGGCATCCAGCCGGCGAGCACCCGAAGCTCCCACAGCAACTCGGCGCGGATACCGTGCTCGGCGTCACGCAGCGCCGTGCCGGGGGCGGCGACCTTTTCGAAAGCGGTTCCCTCCAGCATCGCCAGGGCGGCATCCAAGGTCGGCGAGTGGGCGATGCGACGTGCGTGGCCGACACCCACGCGCCGCCGGGCCATGGCCCTCGCGCGCACCGTGGCGGCTACCCAGCCGGCTGTCATCGAACCGCCCCTGGGCCCGCGGTCGCGCTGGCGCGGACGTTCGCCACCACTCGCTCGGTGAGCTCGCCAAGCCGCCCTCTACCCTCCCGCCGTAACCGCTCCGCCGCAGCCTCGGCATCAGCGAGCAGCGCGTCCGCCGCGACATCTCCCGAGCGCCGGACCCTCGTCGCAGCCGCCGCCCGCTCCGCGGACGATCTCTCGGACGCCTCCGCGACCAGGCGAGCCGCGTCCCGGTGGCCGCGCGCGATCTCCTCCTCAGCCTCCTCCTCGGCCGCCGACCGGATCGCCTCGTACTCGGCGAGGACGGGGGCCAGGACCTCGAACACCGGCGCTAGCTCGGCCGCGGCGGCATCCTCGTCCTCTGTTGGGACGGCCACCGGTCCCGCCGGCCCGGGCGCGCCCGCGGGCCGAAGCCGTTGCAGCAGGTCCGATAACGTCATCGCGATTCCAGGCTGGAGTGTTGGGCCCTTTCACGTCCAGGATCCGCTCGGGCCGCATCAGTGCCCTAGGGCCGAACGGTCCTGATGATCGGGCCTTCCGCCCGCGCAGCGGTCGTGCCGCCCGCGACCCTGGCCTGGTACCCGCAGCGCCGTCGACGGCCGCGTCTACTACCTGGCCAGCTACCTGACCAGCTACCTGACCAGCTTGGAGTCGTCCCACCGGTAGCGCAGCTCGTTGCTCACGTCGATCACGCCGTCGGTCTGCCGCGCCAGCTTCTCGACGATCTCCACGCTGCTGCGCCGGTCCAGCTGACCGCGGAGGGTCACCACGCCGTTGTCCACCGTCAC
>CAZMXH010000007.1:0-28735 GCA_964570165.1 uncultured Actinomycetes bacterium | reverse complement strand
GCGTGTCCGGTGACGCCTCCGACGGGTGGCGACATGGTGTACCCCGGCCATCAGGAGCGCTGCGGCCACACCGACCCCCGTACCGGCGGCGACCTGCTGCCAGACCGTACCGGCGGCAACAGCCGCGACGAAGTAGCCGAGGCCGACCATCCACAACGCCCAGGTCGTCGCGCCCAACAGGCTGATCCACAGATAGCGGCGGGGCCGGATGCCCGCGAGCCCCGCCGTGGCGGCGCTCGCGGTCCTGCCGAACGGGATGAACCGCCCCATAGCGAGCGCCGCGGGGCTCACGCTGCCCATCCGGTCGACGGTTCGCCCCGCGCTCGCCCGCAACCGCCTCCCGAACCGCGACCTTTCCAGGATGCCGGGGAGCCGGTGCCGCCCGAGCGCGTACACCAGATGATCGCCACCCACGGCCCCCGCGATCACGGCGACGACTGCCCAGGCCACGTGCAGTTGGCCGGCACCCGCCAGCGCGCCGGCAGACACCACGGCCGCGTCCGAAGGGATGGCCGGAAAGCCGGCGTCCAGCGCCACGAGTGCGGCGACCAGCAGATAGGCCAGTATCGGTGTCGCCACGACGGCCAAGACGTCCACAGCAACCACTCTCCGCGCCGTTGCCGCAGGTCAGCAAGGCGTTTACGGAGAAGCCAGGGCAAAGCGAGGGTGTCCCCTCCGGGTCCGGCCGGCAGCCGGGGTGCGGCGCCCTAAGGGACGTCGGGGAGAACCCGGCGCGGACCCTCCGCCGTTCGTTGCCCTGCACCAGGCTCGTTCTCCTATGCTGTCCGGGTGACCGAGGCGCCGGGCATCTTCATCGCATTCGAGGGCGGCGACGGCGCGGGCAAGTCGACGCAGGCCCGGCTGCTCGCGGAACGGCTGCGCGCGGCCGGACACGAGGTCGTTCTGACCTTCGAGCCCGGGGACACCCCGATCGGCAAGGACATCCGGCGAATGCTGCTCGACGTGACCGGCGTCCGGGTGAGTGCGCGGACCGAGGCGCTGCTGTACGCGGCCGACCGGGCCGAGCACGTGTCCACGGTCATCCGTCCCGCGCTCGAGCGCGGGGCGATAGTGATCAGCGACCGGTACGTCGACTCGTCGATCGCGTACCAGGGCGCCGGCCGCCGGCTCGGTACAACGGACATCGCCGCGCTCTCCGCGTTCGCCACAGCCGGCCTCACACCCGACCTCATAGTGGTCGTCGACGTGCCGCGCGAGGTCCGCCAGGCGCGGATGCTCGGGGCCGGAGACCGGCTGGAGCGTGAGGACGACGAGTTTCACGAGCGGGTCCGGCAGGCGTTCCACGAGCGGGCGGCCGCGGACCCAGAGCGCTACCTGGTGGTGGACGGCACCCGGCCGGAGCAAGAGTTGGCCGCTCTGATCGCCGAGCGCGTGGAGAGAACGGTGCGCGGACGATGACCGTCTGGGACAGCGTTGTCGGCCAGACCGTCGTCCCCGAGTTGCAGCGCACGGTGGCCGACGCGGCAGCGGTGCTCCGCGGTGAGCCCGGCGCGGGCTCCGGCATGGCCCACGCGTGGCTGTTCACCGGGCCGCCGGGGTCGGGCCGGTCGGTCGTCGCGCGGGCGTTCGCCGCGGCGCTGCAGTGCCCGGACGGCGGCTGCGGCGAGTGCGCGGAGTGCGCTGACGTCCGGTCCGGCGTCCATCCCGATGTGGCGAACCTTGTGACGGACGGCCTGTCGATCAGGATCAAGCAGGTACGCGAACTCGTGCCGCGCGCCGCGCTGCGCCCTTCCCGGGGACGATGGCAGATCGTCGTCGTCGAGGACGCCGACCGGCTCGGCGAGGACGCCGCGGACGCGCTGCTGCTGGCGCTGGAGGAGCCTCCGCGGCGTACGGTCTGGATGCTCTGCGCCCCGACCGCCGAGGACCTCGTCCCGACGATCCGCTCGCGGTGCCGTGTCGTGCCCCTGCGGACCCCGCCGTACGACGATGTGGCCGCCCACCTGATGGCCACCGAGGGGATCGACGCCGAGCGCGCAGCGTTCGCGGCCCGTGCCGCGCTTGGGCACATCGGGCGGGCGCGCGCGCTGGCCACCGACGACGCGGCGCGGGCCCGGCGTGACGAGGTCCTACGGCTGCCGTTCGCGCTATCCGACCTGCGGACCTGCCTGGATGCCGCGGCGGCGCTGGTCGAATCCGCGAAGGCGGACGCCGAGCGCCGCTGCGACGCGCTCGACGCCAGAGAGCTCGAAGAGCTGAAGCACGCGCTCGGCGCGGGAACCACCGGACGCCGGCCGCGATCGATGGACGCCGCGGTCAAGGAGCTCGAGCGGGAGCAGAAGCTGCGCCGCACCCGGGTACAGCGCGACTCCATCGACCGGGCGCTGATCGATGTGCTCGCGGTGTACCGCGACGTCCTCACCATCCAGCTCGGCACCCGAGCCGAGCTGGTGAACGAGGACAAGAGGCCCTCGATCGACCGGCTGGCCCGGAGCTCGACGCCGGAGTCAACGGTGCGCCGGATGGAGGCGGTGATGGCCACCCGGGAGGCGCTCGAGGTCAACGCGTTGCCGCTGCTGCAGCTCGAGGCAATGGCGCTTGCGCTGCGCGAAGGATGACGGCGAACTCCATCCCGACAAGCTGACCATGGACCGCCAGGGCTGACGTCGTATGGTGGCGGGATGGGTATGGTGATGGCCGTCACGTTCAACAGGTATGGGCGGCTGTACTACCTGGACCCCGGCGATCACTCCCCGCTGGTTGGCGACAAGGTGCTCGTGCCCACCGACGACGGCCCGGAGGTGGCCGAATGTGTCTGGGCGCCGCAGTGGGTCCCCGAGGAGATCGGCGGGCTGCCGGTGTGCCAGGGCCTGGCGTCCGCCGATGACCTGGAACGCGATGAGCGCAACCGGCGTCGCCGGGCGGAGGCCAGGGTCGTTGCGCGCCGGCTGATCCGCCAGCACGGGCTGCCGATGAAGGTGGTCGGCGTCGACTACGTCGACACCCGCGAGGACGTCGACCAGCTGATCACGATCTACTTCAGCGCCCCGCACCGCGTCGACTTCCGCCAGCTGGTGCGCGACCTGGCGCGCAGCCTGAGGGCAAGAATCGACCTGCGCCAGCTCGGCGCCCGCGACGAGGCCCGGGTGCAGACCGGGATAGGCCCGTGCGGGCGAGACACCTGCTGCTCCACATTCCTCAAGGATTTCGAGCCGGTCAGCATCCGGATGGCCAAGGACCAGGACCTTCCGCTGAACCCGCTGAAGATCTCCGGCGCCTGCGGACGGCTGATGTGCTGCCTGAAGTACGAGCACCCGCTGTACCAGGACTTCAAGGCCAGCGTTCCGGCGCTGGGCTGCGGCGTCGAGACCGAGGACGGCGTCGAGGGCACGGTCGTCGGCTACAACGTCCCGTCCGAGACGGTTTTCGTCCGCGACCGCGAGACCGGACGCAAGGTGGCGTGCCCGAAGGCGAGCGTGTGCGGCTCGCGGCAGGCCTACGAGTCCGCCGTCGCGAGCGGCATGCGGCCCACGGCCGACAAGGAGGACCGGTGAGGGTGCGTGCGGCAGCCGCCGTTGTGGCCGCTGTGGCAGTTACCGCCGGGTGCACGTCAGAGTCCGACGGCGACAGCGCTCCGACACCCAGCCCGGAGCAGACTCCGGCATCGAGCCCGGAACCGACGCCCCAGGAGACGCAGGACCCGCTGGCGGCGTACTACAGCCAGTCACTGGCGTGGGAGCCGTGCCACGACGAGTTCGAGTGCACGACGCTGGAGGTGCCGCTCGACTACGCGGAACCGGAAGGACGGACGATCGATATCGCGGTGCTGCGCGCCGGGACGGCAGGCGACGACCGCATCGGCTCGCTGATCGTCAACCCCGGGGGACCAGGCGCGTCGGGCGTCGAGTACGTGCGTACTCAGCAGGTCGCCAGCTCCGACGTCCAGGACCGGTACGACATCGTCGGCTTCGACCCGCGCGGTGTCGGAGAGTCCGCCCCCGTCGACTGCCTCAGCGACACCGAACTGGACGAGTTCGTTGCGGTCGTCGGCAACCCCGAGACCGGTGGCGGTATCAACGCGCTGGTCGACCAGTACGACGAGCTCGCCGAGGGCTGTGCGACGCGCTCCGGAGACCTGCTCGCCCACGTGGGGACCGACAACGTGGCGCGTGACATGGACGTCCTCCGGGCCGCACTCGGGGATGAGGAGCTGTACTACCTGGGCCGGTCGTACGGCACGTACATCGGCGCGCGGTACGCCGACATGTTCCCGGACGCCGTCGGCCGGGTCGTGCTCGACGGCGCGGTCGACCCGTCCCTCTCCGGAAACGAGTTCGCGCTCGGCCAGGCCCGCGGCATCGAGCGAGCGCTCTCGGCGTACCTGGAGTGGTGCACCGAGCAGGCGGAGTGCCCGCTGGGGGACTCCGAGTCCGTGGCTCGCGAGACGCTCGCCGAGTTGCTCGAGGTGATCGACTCCGAACCGCTGCCGACCGACGACGATGACCGGCCGCTGACCCGGTCACTGGCCACCTTCGGCATCGTGCTACCGCTCTACTTTCCTCCAGAGCAGGGGTACGGGCCGCTGACGGCGGCGCTGTCGGAGGCCTTGGCCGGTCGCGGCAGCGGCCTGCTCTCCCTCGCCGACACCTACCTCGCCCGCAACAACGACGGAACGTACAGCGGAAACCAGAACGAAGCCACCTACGCGGTCCGCTGTGCGGATCAGCCGGACGGTGCCGACCCCGACGGGGTCCGGGAGGTCCTCGACGAGTTCGAGGAGGCTTCGCCGATCTTCGGGCCGTTTCTGGCGTGGGACGAGCTCGCGTGCGACGAGTGGCCGGTCGAGCCCGCTTCGAAGCCGGGACCGGTCGGAGCGATCGGGGCCGATCCGATCCTGGTGGTCGGAACCACGGGAGACCTTGCCACGCCCTACGAGTGGGCGGAGTCATTGGCCGGCCAACTCAGTTCGGGCGTGCTGGTGACCTACGAGGGCTTCGGTCATCTCGCCTACCTCGTCGCCGGGAACGAGTGCGTCGATGAGGCGGTGGACGGCTATCTCCTGGACGGCACCGTCCCTGACGATGGCCTCGTATGCGAGTGACCGGAACTGTACACCCGCACCGGACGTCACATATGGTGCGCTAGTTCCTGCTGGCCCTGGTGATCTCGATATCGGAGCTTCCGCTGGCGATGACTGCAATGACACGTTCGAGGCTGGTCGGGCTGCTGCTGGGCGCTGGCATCGTCCTGGCGGCGTGCTCCGGCGACAACGGTGAAGGCGGAGCGGACGGAAGCGCCGACGGCGGCGCGACGGACGAAGCCGCCCCACCGGAGCCCACGCTGACGCTCGAGGACGAGGTCGCGTTCGACGTGCCGGTCACGATCGGCGCGGAGAACGGGACGGTCGCCGCGGCGGAGGTGGTCACGGCGGGGGGAGGCGAACCGCTGGACGGCGCCGTCGAAGGCTCCAACTGGGTCAGCGCGTCGCCGCCGTTGCCGGGTGAGACCTACGATGTCTCCGCCGAGGTGGTGGACGGCGGCGGCGAGACGCACGAGCTGACGGGCAGCTTCAGCGTCGCCGAGGTGCCCGACAGCCAGCGGCTGACGCTGTCCGTGGTGCGCGGCGGGGGCGGCCGCGTGGGGGTCGGGACGCCGATCATAGTCCGGTTCGACCAGGAGGTGACCGAGCGGGCCGAGGTCGAGGCCGCCATGCGGGTGTCGTCCGAGCCGCAGGTCGTAGGCGCGTGGCGCTGGCTGAGCCCCACCGAGGTGCACTTCCGGCCGAAGGAGTACTGGCCGGCGAACACCCAGATCAGGGTGGACCTCGAACTCAACGGCGTCCGGGCAGGCGAGAACCTGTGGGGCGGCCGCGCGTACAGCTACGACATCGAGATCGGCGCCGAGCAGCGGGCCGTAGTGGACGCGGCGACCCACACCTTCTCGCTGATCAGGAACGGCGAGGCGGTGGAGACCTGGAACACCAGCCTGGGCGCGCCGGAGTTCGCGACCCGCAACGGGACGTACATCGTGCTGTCCAAGGACGAGAAGTACCAGATGACGTCCTGCAACGCGAACATCACCTGCGACGAGAACGATCCCGAGTACTACGACGTGGACACCGAGTTCGCGGTCCGGCTGACGAACAGCGGGACGTTCGTGCACTCGGCTCCCTGGTCGGAGACCGCGCAGGGAGAGGAGAACGTCTCGCACGGCTGCCTGAACCTCAACGAGGCCAACGCCAAGGCGTACTACGAGGCCGCGCAGTACGGCGACATCGTGGAGGTGCGAAACTCCACCCGGGAGGCCGACGACCTCGTCGAACGCGGTGACCCCGGCATGGTCGACTGGAACCTGTCGTGGCAGGAGTACCTGGCCGGATCCGAGCAGGGCGAGTTCACGACAGGCCAGTTGTGAGGCGTGCCCGGCGGTGGTCGGAGGGTCGGGCCGGTCAGCCTCAATGACCGACGATCATTGACGTGCCCCCGTGGTGCGCAGATTCGGGTTCGCGAGGGCCGATCGCCTATACTCGTCCGGCGTGCCGCGCGCTGCGGGCACCTTCGCCGCCTTAGCTCAGTCGGCCAGAGCGACGCACTCGTAATGCGTAGGTCGGGGGTTCGAGTCCCCCAGGCGGCTCCGCTTACCGGCCCCACGTGGGTTACCGCGGCGGAAGATCATGTCGACTGCGTCACGAGCCCGGCCTCGACACAGTCGACGCAATCCAGCGAGCCAAAGACGATCTCATTCGCCTGGCCGCAGCTACTGCACAGCTCGTCGCCGCGGTCGTCGTGGTCGAGCTGATCCGCTATAGGGTCCACGGCCGGCGGCGAGGGGCGTGTTGCCGGGAACATGGTGTCGAGGATCGCCCCGGCCGCGTCGCGGGGCTGGCCGACCCACGGGAAGTGGTGCATCGACACCATCGGCGATGGGTTGACCTCGAGGATTGATATGTCGGTCTCTCCGGGCTGCCGGGGCAGGAGGACGTCGAATCCGCCGAGACCCAGCCCGGGGATGGCGGCCGCCGCCCGCTCGACCAGCGCCACCTCGTCTGGGGCCAGGTCATCCGTGGCGTCGTGGGCGTCGCCGCCGGTGTGGATGTTCGACGTGGCCCGGAGGTAGACCCGCTGCCCGTCGCCGGGGACCGAGCCGGGGTGAAGCTTCTGCCGGCGCAGCTGGGCAACCGCCAGGCCGTCCAACTGGAGAGGCTTGTGCACGCGGCCGCGTTCGGTCTTCCGCTCGGCGTTCTTCTGCTCGACGAGCTGCTCGACGGTCGAACGCCCGTCGCCCTCGACGTTGGCGGGCACCCGCAATGTGGCGGCGACGACCCGGCCGTCGACAACGAGCACCCGGTGCTCCGTCCCTGTGGCGAACTGCTCGACCAGGACCGATCCGTAGGCGCGGGCGACCTCGTCGAAGGCGCGACTGAACGCCCTGCGATCGGTGAGGCCTACGTGCACGCCCTGTCCCTGGTTCTGGTTGTGCGGCTTGACGACGACCGGACGCAGCGGCTTCGCCCAAGCCCAGGCTCGCCGAGTGTCATCCGGACCGAACACGGCGTTCTCCGGCGAGGGGATGCCCCGGGACCGTAGCAGCCGGCTCGTCACCTCCTTGAGCCCGCAGCAGCGTTTCGCAAGGCGGTCGTTGAGGTCCGTGTTCCCGTTGAGGAAGTAGAACCGCCGCCCGTCGTGCTCGAGGAGCGCCCGTCGGCGCCGCTTGGTAGCGGTGACCTTGATGCCCCGCTCGAGGGCCGCGGCGACGACAACCGCCGTCGTGTCCTGGCCGCGGATGCCGTGCTGTTGCATGTATGCCTGAGCCTGGTCCACGCGCTTGGTCACGACCGCGAACCTTACGCACCAACTGAATAATCGTCTATACCGTTCATCCGGAACCGACTCGGCCCGCACGCCTACCACGCACCGGAAGCCCGCGGGTCAACTCGATGATTCGACGCTGATAACGACGTTGCCGATCTTCTGCCCTGTCTCGACGTACTGGTAGGCCTCGACGATCCGGTCTAGCGGGTATGTCCGGTCGATGACCGGCGTGAACTCGCCGTTCTCTATCAGTCGCTTGAAGTACAGCACCATCGCCTGGTCGTGCTTCGGGATGGGGAACCGGACCTTCCGGCCGGGCAGCAGCGGTGTGACGGCCGCCAGGAACGGGTTCTGCCACCAGGGGCCGACGTCCGACGAGAGATAGGTGCCGCCCGGCTTCAACAGTCGCCTACAGCGGCCGAAGGTGCTCTTTCCGACGGCGTCGAGAACGACGTCGTACCGTTGCCCGTCCGCGGTGAAGTCCTCGACCGTGTAGTCGATGACTCGGTCGGCGCCCAGTCCCTTCACCAACTCCACGTTCCTCGTGTCGCACACTGCGGTCACGGTCGTGCCGAGGCTCTTCAGCAACTGGACCGCCGCCGAGCCGATGGCTCCGGTAGCGCCGTAGACCATTACGTCCTGGCCACCGCGGATCCTTGCCTTCCGGATGAAGGTGAGGGCGTAGTGCGAACCCTCCGTGCTGGGTGCCGCTTCCTCGAAGGTCATGCCGTCCGGCATTGTCGCCTGTGAGCCGTCCTCGGGAACCGACATGTACTCTGCGTGGGCACCGAACGGGCCTTCGTTGTATCCGAACACCCGGTCGCCGGCCTTGAAGGACGTGACGCTCGGTCCGACCGCTTCGACTAGTCCCGCGAACTCGTTCCCGAGGACAGTGATCTTGGGACGGATCAGCCCCGTGAGAAACCTGAGGAGCAAGGGCTTGGCCGCCCGGAACCCGCAGTCCGTCCGGTTCACCGTCGTGGCGTGGACCTTGACCAGGACCTCGTCGTCCTTGACCGCCGGCTTGTCGACCTCTTCGATCCGGACGACGTCCGGCGGACCGTATCTGGTGTGGACGGCTGCCTTCATTGCTGAACTGTAGCGGCACGATCGTCCAGATCGGCGTCGCGCGGCGGGAAGCCTCGATACCGAACCTGCACCTCAATACCGAGATCGTCGCCGCGTCTAGCGCTACTCGCCAGTAGCGACGGGCTGGGTATCGAGGTGCGGATTCGGTATCGACGAGGGCCTACCGCGGCGGCGTCGAGAGGCGATCCCGACCGATGCGGTGGCAGACTTCGCCCCAGGCAGCCAGGAGGAGGCGTGCGGTGGCCAACCGAGGCAGGTTCGACGACGCGGAGCGCGTCCAACCGGCTACGGCCGAGGAGTGGGCCGCGTGGCTGGAGGAGCATCACCGCACGTCGGGCGGCGCCTGGCTGGTGAGCTGGAAGAAGGCGACCGGTAGGCAGACCGTGTCGTACGAGGAGGCGATCACAGAAGCGCTCCGGTTCGGCTGGATCGACAGCATCGCGCGGACGCTGGACGACGAGCGGACCATGCTGTGGTTCGGGCCGCGCAGACCGGGAAGCGGCTGGGCTCGCTCCAACAAGGAACGTATCGCCCGCCTCGAACGCGAGGGTCGCCTCGAGCCCGCGGGCGCCGCCGTGGTGGCCGCCGCTCGCGCCGACGGGTCGTGGACGATGCTGGACGACGTCGAAGCGCTGGTGGTGCCGCCCGATCTCGACGCGGCGCTGGCCCGGTCGCCCGAGGCCCGATCCAACTGGGACGCCTTCCCGCCGTCGGTTCGGCGGGCCTACCTCTGGTGGATCGTCCAGGCAAAGCGTCCGGAGACGCGAAGGCGTCGCATCGAGCAGACGGCGGTGAAGGCGGCTCGCAACGAGCGCCCCGGCTAGGCCCCCGGCCGGTCAGCTTGGCTGGACGTATCGCCGGTCTGGGGTCGAGTGTGCTGCACGCTCGTCGAGCAGCGCGGCCTTCTGGGAGTTGTACTCGGCGTCGGTCAGCACGCCTCGATTGTGCAGGTCAGCGAGCTTGGCAAGTTCGTCAGCGGTTGACGGCCCTCCCGCCACCGAGCGGATGTAGTCATGCTGCGCCCGTTCCATTGCCGCAGCGCGCTCCACTGAGCGCTCGCGCATCTGTCCACCGTGCACGATCAGGTACGCGAGCACACCGATGAAGGGCAGCACGATCACGAAGACCGCCCAGAGCGCCTTCCCCCAGCCGGACATGTCGCTGCGGAACATGTCACCGAACACGCTGATCAGCAGCCAGACCCAGATGAAGAAGAGGAAGAACCACAGCATGGCGAAGAACAGGTCTAACAAGGGCATTTGCTTCTCCTCGGGACGAAGATCGGATGCGCGGGGACGCGCCCATCTAACCTTCACCAAACCACCCGCGGGCGGATCCGGCATCGTCCTCAAAGGACGAAAGCAGCGAGGCCTGCGAGCACCCGAGGATGATGCCGGCCGCCGGATGGCAGGAGCACCGGTTGAGCCGCCGGGATAGGGGGATTGTCGGTTTGCCCAGCGATGGCGAGGGGGCCTGGCTAGCCTGGAAATGTGCCGGCGAGCGCTGACGGGAGCGCGGGAGCTGTGGGCGTGACGCTCCGGTGGGCGCCACGTCGTCTCGATCAACTGCCTTCTGTCCAGGCCAGGCTACGACCACCGCCGCTGCGCTCGGGCCTGGTAGCACGGTCCCGCCTGGTCGGCAGGCTGCTGGCGGCACGGCAGGCGCGAGTGGTCGCGATCGTCGCTCCCGCGGGATACGGCAAGACGACCCTGCTGGCCCAGTGGAAACAGCGTGAGAACCGGCCGGTGGCGTGGCTGTCGGTGGATCGTGATGACAACGATCCGGCGACACTGCTCGTCCATCTCGTCGCGGCTGTTCGCCGCGCCGGGATGGCAACCGACCTCCGGGTTCCGGACTACCCGCGCACGCCAGATCGGGTGGTCTCACATGGTGTTGCCCGCCTCGCCAGCCTGCTGGATTCCGCGGGGACCAGCGGTGTCCTGATGCTCGACCACGTCGAGAGCATCCGCTCGCGCGGCGCGAATGACCTCATCGGCGACCTGGTCGCCCAGCTACCGCCTGGCGTGCAGGTGGCGGTCGCATCCCGCGCACGCATCCGGCTGCCCCTCCCGAGTCTTCGTGCGCAAGGTGCGCTGTTCGAGATCACGGCGCCCGATCTGGCGATGGATCGCCGTGAGGCATCCGGACTGCTCGACGGCGCAGGGGTCGAAGTCGGCGAGGCTCTCGATGAGCTGATACGCGGCACCGAAGGGTGGCCGACCGGCCTGTACCTTGCCGGACAGGCGATCAGCTCAGGCTCGTCACGAGACACGGCGCTCGGGATCCGCGGGACGGACCGGTACCTCGCCGACTACCTGTGGAATGAGGTGCTCGATCACTTCTCCGCCGCCCGGATCGCGTTCCTCACCAGGACGTCGATCCTCGACCGCTTCAGCGGGCCGCTGTGCGATGCGGTCCTCGGCGCCGCGGACTCGGCGCGCACCATCGAGCGGCTGGAGAGGTCGAACCTGCTCATCGTCCCGCTGGACCGCTCCCGCGAGTGGTACCGCTACCACCACCTACTGCGGGATGTGCTGCAGGCGGAGCTGATCCGCAGGGAGCCCGAGATCGTGCCGCGGCTCCACGTGCGTGCGGCGGAGTGGTTCGATGCGCACGGCATGCCGGAGTCCGCGGTCGCGCACGCGCAGGCTGTTGGCGACACCGACCTCGTGGCCCGCATCGTGGAGCGAGTCGCCCACATCAGCTACGGGCTGGGGAAGGCCGCGACGGTGTTCGGTTGGCTGCGCTGGTTCGAGCAGCACGCAGAACGGATTGACCGATACCCGGCAATCGCGGCGCTCGGGGCCCTGGGCCATGCCCTTGCCGGTGACGAGAAGGGCGCGGACCGCTGGGGCGCCGTGCTCTTCGCCGCTCGCCACGTCGCGGACGGGGACGCAATGCCCGCCAGCGGGAGGGTGCTACAGGCCTTGCTGGCCCGCGACGGCACCAGGCAGATACGAGCGAATACCAGGGCGGTGCGGCAGGCGGTCCCGTCTGCGAACGGATGGCTGCCCGCGGCACTCACCTTGGAGGGGTTCTCCCATCTGTGGGACGGCGACAGCGACCGAGCGGATTCGCTGTTCGAGCAGGCCGCGCCTACCGGGGAGTGGTTCCTGGAGTTGCCGGCGGCGACGCTGGCGCTCGCCGGCAGAGCCGTGATCGCGATCGGGCGGGGCGACTGGCAGGCCGCCGACACCTACGTCGCCCGGTCACAGGAGCTCATCCAGGAGCATGGTCTGCACCGGTACCTCACCAGCGGGCTCTCTTACGCGGTCGTGGCCCGGTGCGCAGTCCGACGCGGCGACATCGCGGGCGGACGTCGCCTGCTGGCGCGGATTGCGACGGTTCGCCGGCTGCTTACCAGCGCCACGCCCGGTATCTCCGTGCAGACGCTGCTGGAGCTTGCCAAGGCGTATTGCGAACTGGCCGACATCGCCGGGACGAGGGAGGTGCTGCGCGAGGCGTCCGGCATCCTCGCCAAGCGACCGGACCTCGGGGACCTTCCTAACCAGTACCGTGAGATCAAGACTCGGCTGGACACGCTGGCCGCCGCGATCGTAGGTGCGCCGGCGCTGACAGCCGCCGAGCTGCGGCTGCTGCCATGGCTGGCAACGTACCTGTCGTTCTCCGAGATCGGCGAGCGGCTCCACGTGTCGAGGCACACGGTCAAGACCCAGGCGATGTCGATCTACCGAAAGCTCGGCGCATCGTCGCGCTCTGGAGCAGTGCAGCGCGCCACCGAGCTTGGCTTGCAGGCAGGTCTGCTGGACAATGCGGCTCTGAACGGCGGCACCGATCGATCTAGCACTACCGTCCGACTTGGGTATCGGCCGTGATATCCCTGCCGTGAACCGTGAGCGCCCAGATCACCGCTCCGGAGACGATGATCATGACAATCCCCCAGAGGGGGTACCAGGGCAGCCACGCGAAGTTCACGATCATCGCCGCGCCCGCGACCAGCACGCCGACGATCCGTGCCAGCACGTTGCCGGTGAGCACACCGAGACCGGCGATGAAGAGGATGATCGCTACGATGACGTGGATCCAGCCCCACGCGGTCAGGTTGAACCTGAAGACATACTCCTCGCCGAGAACGAGGATGTCGTCCTTCAGCAGGGCTGCGAGTCCTGCGAAGAACTGGAAGATGCCCAGCAGCATCAGCATCACGGCCGCAAAGATCGTCCAGCCGACTGCCCAGGCGCTCACCTGTCGTTGTGTCGTCATCGCGTTCCTCCAGTCCTGACCACCAAAGCAGGCGGGGGGACGGACCGCATCGTCCAATGAGGATGAAAGCAAGACAGTGCCTGTGACAGAACGCGTGACTTTTTGCAGCCAATGAAGTCTAACCACTACCAACAGTTCGCGGGCGGCGGCCCGTGGAGCAAATGACCGGTGGGAGAAGCGATGTCGCGTCGTCAGTTCGGCTTCATTGTCGGGTTCCTGATCGTCTGGTTCTGGGCGCAGCAGAGCTTCCTGACGGCTCTCGCGGCAGTCATCGCGGGTCTGGTGGGCTACGCCGTGGCCAGGGCCGTCGAAGGTGAGCTCGATGTGGCCGAGTGGACCGAGCGCCTCACCTCCCGCCGTTGAGCTCGTCATACGAGAAGAAGGGAATGCGCCGATGAGCGAGGGCACGGTACCCGACAGGACCGAGCAGGCACGGACCAGCACCGAACAGGGCCGCACTGGCGGAGCGGGAGGCAGCGAATCCCAGACAGGTCCTCTGGCACGCCGATCCAGCCCGACGCCGGGCGGTGCACGGGCGTCGCTGACCAGCGATGCGGGGACCACCCACATCGCAGATACCGTGGTCGCCAAGATCGCCGGGCTTGCGACCCGAGAGATCCCGGGCGTCCACTCGATGGGCCGTGGCCTGGCCCGGAGGATGGGCCAGCTTCGCGCGATGGTGCCCGGCCAGCCAGAGGAACAGACCTCGGCCGCCCAGGGTGTCTCGGTGGAAGTCGGCGAAAAGGAGGCCGCGGTCGATCTGGACGTTGTGACCTACTACGGCGAGAGCATCGCGGACGTCGCCGATTCGGTTCGCCGCAACGTCATCGAGCGGGTCGAGGGCATGACCGGCCTTCGGGTGGTCGAGGTCAACATCAACGTCGACGACATCTTCGTCGAAGGCGAGCAGTCCGGCGAGGAGGAGGAGTCCCGGGTGCAGTGACCACGGACGTGAAGACCGACCGCGGGGCGCTCGCACGTTCGGTGGCTGCTGCAGCGCAGGGGGTGCCCGGTGTGGCGCGGCTAACCGGCGGCCGGGGTGCGGTCACGGCCGCCACGCACTATCCGGGTGGCACGGTCACCGGTGTACGGCTCACGCAGGAAGGGGTGTGGGTACACATCGTTGCAGGGCGGCTGCCGCTCGTTCCGCTGGCGGAGGAGGTACATCGAGCGGTGCGGGCGGCGCTGAACAAGGCAGGTGATGCCCGGGCTGTCGAGCTCGTCGTAGAAGACCTCGACGAGCATGCACTCCGGGCATTGCAGGCAGGTCGTCAGGGGTCGCCGTGATGCGTGCGGTGAACCGGGTGCTCTCCCTGCTGCTGGGGCTGGTCCTGCTGGCGGGCGGCTTGCTGGTCGTAGTCGAGGCGGTGCTGGCGGCCATCGGCCAGGACAGCTGGCTGGTGCCCGCGGACCGCTGGTACGAGGCCCTGACGGACACCCGGCTGGGTGACCGAGTCGTACTGCTCACCGCATTGGCTGTGGGGCTGCTTGGCGTGGTCATCCTGGTGGTGGAGCTTCGCCGGTGGCGGCCGGACCGGTTGCCCGTTCAGGTGGACGCGGCCGAGGGTCACTGGTGGGTGCAGCGGCGCGGGGCGGAACGGCGGCTCGCGGCGGCCGCGGAGGAGGTCAGCGGTGTCGTCGGAGCGCAGGCCCGGGTCTCGTCACGCGGCGGCCCCTGGCGTGTCAAGCTCCGCGCTGAGGCTCGTGAGGACTCCCGGGAGGCGGTCGCGCAGTCCGCCAGGGAGGCCCTGGAGCGGCTGGGCGCGCCTCCGGGAAGCTCCGTACGCCTGCGGGTCGCGGAGCCGAAGAGGGTCACCTGATGGACACGCTGAACCGAGTTCTGTGGATCATCATCGGCGCGCTGCTGCTCGTGGCCGGTGGTCTGATCGTCGCGGCTTCGGCCGGCTGGCTGCCTGGCACCAACACAGACTCCCCGCTGCTGTGGAACGCGCTGATCGAGCAGTGGCGGGACTGGGAGCCATGGGTGTGGGTGGGTGTCGCCCTCGTCGGTGCGATCGTCGCGTGGCTGGGATGGCGGCTCATCCGCGCCCAGTTGAGGCGCGACGACCGGCCGCGCATGAGAGATCTCGCGATCGACGCGCCTGACGGCCGTGGGCGCGCAGTCGTCGGGCGCTCCGCGCTGGCGCAGGCGACCCAGCAGGAACTGAAGCACATTCGAGGCGTACGCGGTGCCGCGGTCCGGCTGCTCGGGGAACACGCCGACCCGGAGGTGCGGGCCCGGCTCGATCTGATGGCCGACGCCAGCCTGCCCGCGGTCGCTGCCGACGTACGCGAAGTTATGGGGAGGTTCGCGACCACCAGCGGGCTGCGTGCTGAGACGGTCGACGTCACCGTACGGGTCGACGGCGGCGCGGCCGCCAGGGTGAGCTAGCGCATTCCGCCTGCTCACGTGACCGGCGAGGGTTAAGTCTCCATCGACCGGAAACAGAGGTCGCGTGGGCACCGCGCAATGGACGATCCCCGGGCATGTGCCCGTCCGGATCGATGAGGCGGTGCCGGCGTCGCGCGCACCTGCGGTGACCGTCCACGCCGATCACATCGAAGACTCCCTGCTGATCGCCCAGGCACGGCAGCGGAATCTGGATGCCTTCGAGGAACTCGTCCGGCGGCACTACGGAACGGTGTACAGGATCGCGTTCCGCCTGCTCGGCGACGTCGTCGACGCCGAGGACGCGACCCAGGAGGCATTCGAGCGGGCGTGGAAGGGCATCTCGCGGTTTCGCGGCGGGTGCAGCTTCGTTACCTGGATCTACCGGATCGTGACCAATGTCTGCCTCACCGCGCTACGGCTGCGGGGGCGGGTGGTTCCGCTCGACTACGCCCGTGAAACGACCGACAGCCCTGAGGAGCGCCCCGACCGGATGGCCGAGGATACCGCGTGCCGGTCGGCGCTCACACAGGCGATCATGGAGCTCACGCCCGAGCAGCGCGCCCCCTTGATGCTGCGGGAGTTCGCCGACTGCTCGTACGAGGAGATCGGAGCGATACTCGGCCTGAGCGAGCCGGCGGTCCGGGGGCGGCTGCACCGTGCCA
Source organism: uncultured Actinomycetes bacterium (assembly GCA_964570165.1). Classification (GTDB taxonomy): domain Bacteria; phylum Actinomycetota; class Actinomycetes; order Jiangellales; family Jiangellaceae; genus JBMCTR01. The sequence continues at coordinate 12,596 of CAZMXH010000007.1, read as the reverse complement.
GGCATGTGCTGGCAGAAGTCATGCAACCGTGGCGGTGATGATCGACAATAGGAGATCATTCTTCGGCGGTGAGATTGAGCACCCGCAGCCGTTGGCTCGCCAGCCAGGTGCCGCCCACGAATACCGCGACGGCGAGGGCGATCGCGGAGGCGAGACCGACGTGCGCAGCGAGCACCCCGGGTTCGCTGAGCGACTCCGTGACCGACAACGCCCATTGCTGGACGCTCAGGTTCCGGGCGCCTGGTATGAAGCTGCCGACCAGGCTCTCCCAGCCCAGGGCGTACACCAGGCCTAGGACCACGGCGTGCCGCGTCACGACGGTAAGCAGCATGAAGATCACGCAGTACACGGTGCCCGCGACGAACGCGCCCACGCCGAACGCCACGGTGATGCCGGCTGAGCCGCCCGTCATGACCGCAGCGGCGAGGACGGTCGGGATCACGGCGAAGCCGAGGGTCGCCGCGACGGCGACCGCGAGCTTGCTGAGGATGATCGTCGACCTCGGCAACGGCTTCGACAGCAAGTAGACGACCGAACCGTCATCGATCTCCGGCCCGAGTACTCCGGTCCCGACGATCAGGCCGAACAGCGGCATCACCGCTCCCAGCGACACGGCGCGGAGGAACTCCGCCACCTGGCCGTCGGAGGGCTCGGCGAACACCCGGAGCACGATGGCCAGCGCCACGAGCAGCAGCGCCAGTGCGAGGACTAGGAGCAGGCGGCGCCCGCCGAGCAACCCGCGAGCGGTGAGTCGAATGATCGTGCGGTTCACAACGCCTCCACTACGACTCGACGAGGTACGAGAAGACGCTCTCCAGCGACTCGTCGGCCGGCGTCACCTCATACAACCGGACTCCTGCGTCCCGTGCGACCCGCGGAAGCAGTTCGGCGAAGCGCAGGAACTCGCTGGCCTGGACGTGAAGCACCTCCGGCTCACCGTCCAGCGAGACCCCGGCAGCGCTACGGTCCGTGATCAGGGCGGCCGCGAGGGCGCGGGCGTCGCTCGAGCGGACCACGTACCGGTGCGGCCGGTCGGTCATCAGCCGCCGGATCTCGCGGTAGTCGCCGGACGCGGCGTACCGTCCAGCGATCAGCACCTCGATCTGGTTCGCGAGCTGCTCGACCTCCTCGAGGATGTGCGAGCTGAACAGCACGGTGCGCCCGTCGGCGCCCATCCTGCCCAGCAGATCGATGAGGTGCAGGCGCTGCCGTGGGTCGATGCCGCTGAACGGCTCGTCCAGCAACAGCACCTCGGGATCGTGGACCAGCGCGGACGCCATCCGCACACGCTGCTTCATACCCTTGGAGTAGTCGCCGATCTTGCGATGCGACTCGTCTTCCATGGCGACCATCGCCAGCGCCCGCCGAGCGGCCGCACCAGGATCGGCCAGGCCGTGCAGCTCGGCGTTCGCCAGCACGAACCGCCAGCCGGTGAGGAAGTCGTACATGGCCTCCCGCTGGGGTACGAAGCCGATCGTCCGGTAGATGTGCGGGTTCTTCCATGCCGGCTCGCCGTCGAGCGTCACCGTGCCGGTCGACGGCGGCAGGAACCCGGCCATCATGCTGATCAGCGTCGTCTTGCCCGCGCCGTTAGGCCCAAGCAGCCCGGTGACGCCCGGCCCTACCGTCATGGTGACGTCGTTGACCGCCACGACGTTGCCGAACCACCGGGAGCAGCTATCGATCACCACGGTCGCCATCAGAGTCGCGCCTTCCGGTAGCGACGGAGCAACAGCCCGATACAGCCGGCGACGAGAGCGAGCGTGGCGACCACGAACCCGAGCCCTGTCGCGTCGTCCTGCGGCGCAACGGGAGCGGAAGACTCGGCGCCGAACGCCCACACCTGTACCCCGTCGACGAGCGTCATGGGCGAGAACAGGCCGATCCAGCCGGCGGCGGTCAGCTCACCCTGCTCGAAGCCGATCAGGCCTTGCAGCGCGGTGACGATCGCGAAGCTCAGCGCGAGTACGGTGATGATCCCTGCGATCCCGAAACCCCTGCGTGCGGTGACGGACGCGATCACCAAGCCGACACCGGACAGGACGGACGCGAAGACCATGGCACCGGCCAGCGCGAGGAGGACATCGGCCGTCTGCTCCCCGAACGGCAACTCCGCGAGCAGTGCGCCGATATACATGATCAGCAGCGGCACCGCGAGGAGGATGAAGACGGCGACCGAGAGCGCCGCGTACTTCGCCAGTGCGTAGTCGGCTCGCGCCATCGGGCGGGAGAAGTACAGCGGGAGTGTCTGGAACCGCAGGTCGAGCGAGACGCTCTGCGGGGCCTGGACGGCCACGAAGATCGCTAGTGCGGCTTGCGTCACCATGGCGTACCGCGCGTAGGGCAGCAGGGGCTGGCTCAACACCCCCTGGTTCGCAACCACGACGGTGATGACGGCCAAGATCAACGCTGGCAGGCACATGAGCCCGAACAGGCCGAGAGGCAAGATCTTCGACTTCCCCCGGCCCACCCCGTACGCGCTGCGCAGGCTGTGGAGGAACAGCCCGACCGCGACGGCCGGGCGACCCAGCCGCGGGCCGTCGTAGCCGCTGTAGCCGATGTTGTGGATGACGCCGGTCGGCGCCCCGTCATGCCCGGACGACATCGCCGACACCTCCGCTGAAGACTTCGGCGATCCGGTGCCGCCGTGGTTCCAGGCGGACCAGGCCCAGCCCGAGTTGGACGACGATGTCACGCACCAGGTCGTAGGTCGCGTCGCCCTCGTACTCGACAAGGAGCAGGTGGCCTTCCCTGGCCACCGTCATCCCGGCGTCGACCATCGCCGCGGCGGCGGCGCCGGCATCGGGCGTCACCTCGACCGCCAGCTGAGTCCCTACCCGGGTGAAGTCGTTGATCGACGACGATCGGAGGAGCACGCCCCCGTCGATGATCACCACGTGATCGCAGATCCGCTCCAGTTCGCCGAGCAGGTGGGACGTCACCAGGACCGCGATGCCGAAGACGGTCCCGATACGGCGTATCAATGCCAGCATCTCGTCGCGCCCGCCCGGGTCGAGCCCGTTCGTCGGTTCGTCGAGGAGCACGAGATCCGGATCGTGCACCAGCGCCTGTGCGACCCGCTGTTTCATGCCGGTGGAGTAGGCGCCTATCGGCCGGTAGCGCTCCTCGTACAGCCCGACATGGCGCAGCGTGTCGGCTGTTCGCTCGCGCGCGGCGTCGGGAGGCAGCCCGGACATCCTCGCCATGTGGACGACGAACTCCGTGGCGGAGACGTCAGGAGGCAGGCAGTCGTGCTCGGGCATGTAGCCGACCCGCTCACGGATCCGGAGTCCATCCGACGAGGTGTCGAGACCGAGCACGCTGGCTCTGCCGGAGGTTTTCTCGGCAAGGCCCAGCAGGATCTTGATCAGCGTGGACTTCCCGGCGCCGTTGGCGCCCACCAGGCCGGTGACGCCCGCCCCGATCTCGATGCTCAGGCGATCCAGCGCCGTCACCCCTGGGTAGCGCTTGGTCAGCTCGTCGGTTGTGATCACTGGCACGGGCCGACCATACCCGGACCGCAGCATCCGATCACGGCTTGAGCTCGGATCCGGTGGATCGTCCAGGGTTGTCCCTAGGGGAAACCCCGCCGGCGGCAACCGCGGCTACGTCGCGTCGAGCGTCGGGTGCGACGGCAGCGGCTGGGTGGCCGGCCCGTTGAGGATCCGCCCGTCCGGGTCGAACCGGGAGCCGTGGCAGGGACAGTCCCAGCTCTGCTCGGCGGCGTTCCACGCGACCTGGCAGCCGAGGTGAGTGCAGCGCGGCGATACCGCGTGGAGCCGTCCGTCGCCGTCCCGGAAGCCCGCCACCTTTCTGCCGTCAGACGAGACGATCGCCCCCTCGCCGACCTGAAGGTCGGAGATGTCCCGGGTGCCCGCCGCGAGCACGGGGTCCACGGCGAAGTGGAAGCCGACCTTGGCGTTCTCGGTGAGGAAACGGCCGGCTGCGGCGATCGGCTTGATTCTGGTGGAGGAGAAGACCGGCGCCCACTCGTTCTGTCTCCCTGTGATGGAGTCGCTGATCAGCATCCCGGCCAGTGTTCCGGCGGTCAGGCCCCACTTCTTGAAGCCCGTGGCGATGTGTATCCCCTCGGATAGCAGGTGCAGCCGCCCGATGTACGGCACGCCGTCGTCCGGGCTGTAGTCCTGCGCTGACCAGCGGTGCTCGAATGAGACGACGTCCCAGTGTTCCCGGGCGAAGTCCGCCAGCTTCTCGTACCGCTCGGGTGTGGCCTTGGACGCACCGACATGATGGCTCTCGCCCAGCACCATCAGCAGTTCCTCGCCCTGGAAAGGTACCGAGCGGATGGAATGCACCGGTGCCAGCGCCTTGATCAGCATCGCCTGCGGAGGTTCGCCCCGGATCCGCGCGGTAACCACGTACGACCGGGACGGGTACGCCCGGGCGAAGAAGCCGCCCCGGTCCAGGAACGGCATGAGCGTCGCCACGACGACGTGCCTGGCCCGGACCGTGCCATTCGCGGTGTGCACCGTGCAGCCGTCCGACTCAGCGACGTGGACGGCCCGCGTGTTCTCGAAGATCTCGCCGCCGGCGGACACGAAGCGGTCGGCGAGACCTAGCAGGTACTTGTAAGGGTGCAGTTCGACCTGGTTGTCGAAGCGCATGCCGCCCGCGGTAGGAAACGGGAGGGGGACGTCGTCGTCCATCGCGGCGGGCAGCCCGGACTGCTGGGCGGCGCGGGTCTCGTCCTCGAGCACTGCCCGCTCGCCGGGATGGGTGGCGTAGACGTATGCGGGGCGCCGCCGCAGGTCACAGTCGATGCCCTCGCCGACGAACGAGGCAACCTGCTCCTTGGCCGCCTCCATCGCCGCGCCGTATGCGGCTGCACCGTCGATGCCGTGAGTGAGTCGGAGGCGGGAATAGGTCAGTTGGTGCTGGGAGGTGACCTTGGCCGTCGTGTGACCGGTGGTCCCGTTCCCGATCGACCCCTTGTCAAGCAGGCACACCGCCATGCCGGTGCGTGCCAGCAGCAGGGCCGTGGTCATGCCCGTGATGCCGCCGCCGATCACTGCCACGTCGAAGACGCGATCTCCCGCGAGCGGCGGATACCCGGTCGACGGTGTGTCCTCGAGCCACAGCGAGACGTTCTTGGACTCCGCCACGCCGGCCGCCGCTGGGCTGCCGTAGGACGTGGTCATGGTGCCTCCTGCTATCCCTGGTTCGAGCGCATGTACCCGCCTCGTCGAGACGCACACCACGGAGGCGGCCCGGAACCGCGCCCCGGGTGACGTTGGCCCGTCCGGTTCGGGACCGAAGCCTCGACCAAAGCGCTGCGATGTGCTCCTAGCGTTGCCAGTAGACGCGAGAAGGGAGTCGCAGATGGATCTGGTGGAGCGGCTCACGATGTGGGCATACCGATGCCGGCTGGGCTGCGATGGACGGATGGCGGCATATGGACCGCTGGGGTCCACTGGGCGGAAGCGGCTGGGCCTGGCTGTGGGGGTCGCTCATCTTCATCGGCATCGTGGCGCTCATCGTCCTCGTCGTAGTCGCGTTGACACGTGGGATGGCGTCCCGGGGTCCTTCCCAACGCACCAGCAGGGCGCGCGAGATCCTCGACGAGCGGTACGCGCGAGGCGAACTCGACGCTGACGAGTACCACGAACGGCTACGTGAGCTGTCGTAAGCGCCCGCCCAGCGGGGGCTTGGCCCAGAATGGATGGATGCCCGACTACGGCCACGACCTGCAGTTCGGCTCGTTCATCACGCCGTGGAACCAGCAACCGGACGCCGTGGTCGAGCTTGCTCGGCTGTCCGAGCGGGCCGGCCTGGACCTGGTGGCTTTCCAGGATCATCCGTACCAGCCGAGGTACCTCGACACCTGGACCCTGCTCAGCTGGGTGGCCGCGCGGACCGAGCGCGTCCACGTGACCGGGGACGTGCTCAACCTGCCGCTACGCCCGCCCGCGGTGCTCGCGCGGTCGGTAGCGAGTCTGGATCTGCTCTCCGGTGGGCGCGTCGCGCTGGGTCTCGGAGCCGGGACCTTCTGGGAGGCTATTGAGGCGATGGGCGGGCGACGACTGGCGCCTGGCCAAGCCGTGGACGCTCTTAGCGAGGCGATCGACGTGATCCGCGGCATCTGGGACGTAAGCGAGCGCCGGGCGCTGCGGTTCGAGGGTCGCTACTACCGCGTGGTGGGCGCGAAGCGAGGGCCTGCCCCGGCGCACGATGTCCCGATCTGGATCGGCGCCTACAAGGCACGCATGCTGCGGCTCATCGGGGCCAAGGCCGACGGCTGGCTGCCCAGCCTGGGCTACGCCACGACGCATGACCTCGCGAGAGGAAACCAGATCATCGACGAAGCAGCGGCCGAGGCGGGCCGCGATCCACGGGCGATTCGGCGGCTGGTGAACCTGCTGGATGGCCCGGCGAGGGGCGCTCAAGTCGCGGCGCGGCAATCCTGGTCGGACTGGGCCGAGCTGTTGCTGCCACTGGCTGTCGAGCACGGTGTCAGCACCTTCATCATTCCCGCCGACAACCCGGAGAAGATCCGCAGATTCGGTGCCGATGTCGCGCCGGCGCTACGGGAGGCAGTCGCAACCGCACGCGCGGGCGGGGCAGCAGGCCGACGGGCCGCTTCCAGAACGCACCGCGTGATAGGCAGAGAAGGTCTAGACTGAGTTGGGCTACCCCACTATTGGCTGTCGGCTTTTCTCGTGGTCAACAGACGGCGTCCGGAATATGAGAGGCTGCGCACGGTGTTGCGGCGGCTCCGGTCGGAGCGCGGGCTGAACCAGGAGCAGCTCGCCGCGAAGCTCGGAGTTCGGCAGGAATGGGTCAGTCGCTATGAGGTGGGCGAACGGCGGCTGGACGTAGTGGAGTTGGCCGACATCGCCGCAGCACTCGGTGTCACTGTCACGGAGATTCTGCAGGAGGCGGATATCGGCTATCGCTAGTCCGGGGGTCTCCTCGAGGAGTGGGATGCAAGGCCGTATTTCCGGGGGACCAATGGCCCTGGCAGGCCGGGGACGGGCGCCGCACGCTTGTCATGGAGGTGAGCCAACATGGCATTGCTCAAGCGGGAGTCCAGGGAAGTCGAACCTATGGACGTGTTCAGCAGGTTCGACCGGATGTTCGACGAGTGGATGAGGTCCTGGCCGTTCCCGGCGCTGGAGGCACGCCTTCCATGGATGCGCGACGTGATCTGCGTCGACGAGTTCCGTGAGGACTCGACGCTTGTCGTGCGCGCAGAGCTCCCCGGCGTCGACCCGGAGAAGGACGTGGAGCTGAGCGTAAGTGACGGGATGCTCCACATCGAGGCACAGCGACGCATGGAGGACAAGGAGGAAGGCAAGGGCTACCTGCGCCGTGAGTTGCGGTACGGGAGCTTCGCGCGGACGCTGCCGCTGCCGGAAGGCGTCACGGACGAGGACGTGTCCGCCACCTACAAGGACGGCATCCTGGAGGTTCGGGTCTCGCTGCCCGAGAGCGTGATCTCGAAGGAGCCGAAGCAGATCCCCGTGCGTAAGGGTTGACGCCCTGGCAACCTGGAAGCGAGGCCGAACGCGCGGGTGACCTCAGCAGTGCGCCCGCCGCCGCGGGCGCACGGCGGCGGAAACGGGGAGGTCCTGGCCAGGGCGAAGACCGAGGCGTTCGATCACATGGTGCAGACGGCCAACACCTGGCTGGCTGACGTCGCCGAGGCCTTCGGCACCGACGACCGCCGGTTCGCCTACCGTGTGCTGCGCGCCTGGCTGCACGCGATCCGCGACCGGTTGACCATCGACGGGGCGGCGCATTTCGCCTCGCAGCTCCCGGAGCTGGTACGCGGCGTCTACTACGAGGGATGGCAGCCGAGCCGGGTGCCGGTCAAGTACGACCTGGACGAGTTCGTCAACCGTTTCGCCACCGAGGCGAACATCCCGGCGAACGACGTCAGGCGGACCGCCGCCCGGGTGTCCCAGGTCATGCGGGCGAGGCTCACCGCAGGCCAGCTAGACCACGCCGTTGCCCAGCTGCCAGAGTGGTTGCGCGACATCGTGGCCGGCACGGAGACCGACACGGAGGCCGGCGAGGAGGCCGGCGAGGAGGCCGGCGACGACCCGACTACCGAGGTGCGGATCCGCCGCCTGGAAGACCAGGTGTCAACCCTCGCCGACGTGCTGCGGACGCTGGTGCACGGGTTTCAGGACCGGCCGGACGTCGAGGTCGACGAGCAGCGCATCGCCAAGGTCGCGCGGCAGGCGCACGAGATGCTGCTTGCCGCCAAGCGCTAGCCCGATGGCACCCCAGGGGCACAAGAGCGTGGCGCACACCGCCGATGTGCGGGTGGAGGCGTGGGGGCCGAGTCGCGAGACGTGCATCGCCGAGGCCGTGCTCGGCACGGTGGAAGCGTTCGTCGACACCTCCTCGATGCACCCAGAAAGCGTGCGCCACTGCCGGCTCGAGGAGACCGACAACGAGGACCTGCTGGTGGGTGTCCTGGACGAGGTGATCTACCTCCTGGACACGGAGGAAGTCGTGCCGGTGGACGTGGAGCTGGAACCCGACGGCACCGGTATCGACGTCCGGTTCGCCGTGGTCGACGCCGCCAGGGCGGTTCAGGTGGGTGCAGCCCCGAAGGGCATCTCGTACCACGGGCTGCGCTTCGGCCCAGGGCCCAGCGGCTGGTCCTGCACCGTCGTGGTCGACGTGTGACCGGCTGGGCTACCGGCGGACTGAGCCCCGATCTTGGTAAAGCCGCTCCACCTCCTCGGCATGAGTGGCGAGCACGTGCTCGCGGCGTACCTTCATGGTGGGCGTCAGCTCACTGCCGATGGTGAACTCGCCTGGGACGATGCGGAACCGCCGGATCGACTCGGCCGTGGAGACCGTCTGGTTGACGTCGTCGATGGCGGCCTGGACGGTGGCCGTCAGGTCCTCGTCGAAGCGGAGGTCCTCGACGGTCGCCTCGGCGGGCTTGCCGCGGTCGGACTTCCACTGCTCGAAGCCCTGAGCATCGAGTGTGACCAGCGCCGCGAGGTACGGACGCCGGTCGCCGACGACCACGCACTGGTCGAGAAGCGGGTGGGCGCGGAGGCGGTCCTCATAAGGCTCTGGTGCGACGTTCTTGCCGGTCGCGGTGACGATGATGTCCTTCTTCCGGCCGGTGATGGTGAGGAAGCCGTCATCGAGCGCGCCGAGATCGCCGGTCCTGAGCCAGCCCGGCTCGGGGAAGGCGGCTGCTGTCTCCTCCTCGTTCCGCCAGTACGCGGATATGACATTGGCCCCCTTGGCGAGAATCTCCCCGTCGTCGGCGATCCGCACGGCGCAGCCGGGCAGCGGTCTCCCCACGCTGCCGAGTCGCTGCGCGGTGGGCAGGTTGAACGTCACTGCCGCGGTCGTTTCTGTCAGCCCGTATCCCTCGAGGATGCTGATTCCGGCCCCGCGCAGGAAGTGCCCTAGCTCGGCTGACAGTGGGGCGCCGCCGCTGACCGCGTACCTCGCCCGGCCGCCCATGGCGTCGCGCAGCTTGCGGTAGACCAGGCGGTCGAAGACCCGCCGCGCGGCCCGTAGGCCAAGGCCGGGCCCTCCCGCGTCGAGTGCGCGGCTGTACGCGACGGCGGTGCGGCTCGCGGCTCGGAACACCCGTGCCTGCCCGCGCTCGGTCGCCCGGTGCTGGGCGGTGTTGTAAAGCCGCTCGAACACCCGCGGGACCGCAAGAACGATCGTCGGCCGGAACGCGGCCAACTCGGCGGGCACCCGGGACAGGTCACTGAGATGCGCCACCTGGGCACCCTGGTGGAACGCGGCGTAGCCGACCACCCGGGCCAGGATGTGCGCGAGGGGCAGGAACAGCAGGATCGAGTCGCGGTCGGTCACGACGTTGTCGGCCATGCCGTCGGCCAGGACGATGCTGTGGATCTCCGCCAGCAGGTTGCCGTGGGTGATCATGCAGCCCTTCGGCCGACCCGTCGTCCCTGAGGTGTAGACGATGCTGGCAAGGTGCTCCGCGCCCACCTCGCGTCGGCGCTGCTCGACCTGCTCCGCGGAGACGTCCGCGCCTCGGCCCGCCAGCGCCGTGAGGCCGGCGGAGTCCATCAGCCATCGCTGCGCGACCTCCGGCACATCCGCCTGGCCGACCTTCTCCCGGAGCCGCTCGTCCCCCGTGAAAACAGCGGTCGCGCCGGAGTCGCGGAGAAGCCACTCCACCTGAGCCGCTGGCGAGGTGTCGTATATGGGCACCGTCACCGCCCCGGCGGTCAAGATCGCGAGATCGCACACCACCCACTCGTAGCTGGTCCCAGCCATCAGCCCGATCCGCTCTCCGGGCTCGATGCCGGTGGCGATCAGTCCCGCAGCGAGCGAGCGCACCTCTTCGGCGAACTCCCTGCAGGTGACCGGACGCCAGGCGTCGCCGACCTTGCGGGCGAAGGCCGCATGCTCCGGACGCAGGCGGGCGTTCAGGAACACGTCATCGGTTGCGTTGGCGCCGGGGGGCACCTCGTACCTGGCTGGGGTGGACCACTCCTGCATCCCACAAGCATGCCCCGTTTACCGCTAGGTTTGGATCCGGACCAAGGTCGAGTATCCGCAGGGGACGCCGTTCCCGCGCCGCACACGGAGGTCTGCCCCGATGACGAACTCTGGCCCCGCCGCCACCACAGCCGAGTACCCGGTGACGTACTCGGTGGACTATCCGGACCGCGACCTCAACCGGGTGACGACGTTCTTTCGGATCTTCGTCGCGATCCCGATCCTGATCGTGCTCGCCACGGTGAACGGCGGCACGTGGCAGTGGTCCTACGAGAACAGCACCACTGTGGCCGCCGGTACCGGCGGGCTCCTGTTCTTCGGCCCGCTTCTGCTAATCCTGTTCCGGCAGAAGTACCCGCGCTGGTGGTTCGACTGGAACCGGGAGTTGCTGCGCTTCATCAACCGCGTTATCGCCTACCTGGCGCTGATGGACGACCGCTACCCGTCCACAGACGAGCATCAGGCGGTGCGGCTCGACATCTCCCACCCTGACGTGCCGCGCGACCTGAACCGCTGGTTGCCGCTGGTCAAGTGGCTGCTGGCCATCCCGCACTACGTGGTGTTGTTCTTCCTCGACATCGCGGCGATCGTCGTCGTCATCATCGCCTGGTTCGCGGTGTTGTTCACGGGGCGGTACCCGCGGGAGCTGTTCCGCTACGTCGAGGGCGTGCTGCGCTGGCACAACCGGGTCATCGGCTACAGCTTCATACTCGTCACGGACCGGTATCCGCCGTTCCGCCTCGCGCCCTGATCCGCACAGACCACCCGGCGCGGACGGCAGCAGCATCGGTCACTCGTCAGACTTGTGCCCTGCCTCGGTGCGAAGCTGCGCTGCGAGCGCCGCGGCCTGCGTCCGTCGTTGCATGTCCAGCTTGGCCAGCAGGTTGGACACGTAGTTCTTCACGGTCTTCTCCGCCAGATACATGCGCTCGCCGATCTGCCGGTTCGTGAGCCCTTCGCCGATCAAGTCCAGGATGCGGCGCTCCTGGTCGGACAGCGCCTCCAGCGGGTCCTTCCGACTCGCCTGGGTGCGCAGCCGCTCCAGCATCCGCGCCGTGCTGCGCGGGTCGAGCAGCGACTGCCCCGCGGCCACGGTGCGGATGGCGCCGACTAGGTCGGTGCCGTGAATCTGCTTGAGCACGTATCCGGCAGCGCCGGCCATGATCGCGTCGAACAGCGCATCGTCGTCGGCGAACGACGTCAGCATGAGGCAGGCGACCTCGGGCATGCGGGACCGGACCTCGCGGCACACGGACACGCCATCGCCGTCTGGCAGGCGGACGTCGAGGACGGCAACATCGGGACGCAGGGCGGGAATCCGTGCGAGCGCCTGGTCTGCGGTGCTCCCCTCGCCGACCACCTCGAGATCCGGTTCGGCCTCCAGCAGCGCGGCGATACCCCGCCGGACCACCTCGTGGTCGTCGAGGAGGAAGACTCGGGTGCGGTCCTGCTGGTTGTCACTCACACCACGACAGTACTTGGTCGATACGCGCGGCGCGAGACCGCCGGGAGGGACGGACGGCGCGGATGAACAGGACCAACGCCCCTTTCCGGAGCCGTTCTTCGCCTGGCGTGATGATGTTATGAGACGGCTAAGCGTTCGTGATGTCATGACGACCGACGTGATCACCGTTCGGCAGGATGCGCCCTTCAAAGAGGTAGCGCGGCTGCTGGATGAGCACAGCGTCAGCGCCCTTCCGGTGCTGGATGAGAACGATCGCCTCGTGGGCATCGTCTCGGAGGCCGACCTGCTGCCGAAGGAGTATCGCGATCGGCCAGGGCGGCTGGCCAGGCTGATCCACCGGCAGGAGTTGGTCAAGGCGGAGGGAGACGTCGCCGCGGCACTGATGACCACGCCCGCCGTGACCATCGGCCCGGACGCCTCACTCGCCGACGCCGCGCAGCGAATGATGCACGAGCGGGTCAAGCGGCTGCCGGTTGTTACCGACGACGGAGACCTGATCGGCATCGTGAGCCGTGCCGACCTCGTGGAGGCGTTCCTGCGGCCGGACGAGACGATCGCCCGCGAGCTCTACCGTGAGATCGACTCTCGAGTGCTGCTCACGGAGCCGGGCACCGTCGAGGTGGGTGGCGAGACCGAAACGGCGCGCGGTGGCCGC
>CAZMXH010000006.1:0-29069 GCA_964570165.1 uncultured Actinomycetes bacterium | reverse complement strand
GCGCCCGGCGGCGGCGCCATCTCGGCCAGGCTGCGCCCCGATCCGTAACCCCAAGACCCCCTCCGGCGCCCTCACGGGGCTCACGCGATCAGCAACACCCGTCGATCCGGGTGCATCCGTCCGTCGCCTGTTGTATGCAGTCGCGTGCCGGTTTATGATTCTGTATCGTCCACGTGTCTTCTTGGAGCGAGGCGAGCGCGGTGAGCGAAACGCGACCGATCCAATGCTCGGTCCTCCGCGGCGGGACGAGCCGTGGGGTGTTCTTCCGCGACACCGACCTGCCGTACGACCGCGAGGTCATCGAGCGAGTGCTGCTCGACGTCTTTGGTAGCCCGGACGTCCGTCAGATCAACGGACTCGGCGGTGCGACGTCCCAGACCAGCAAGGCGGCGATCATTGGTCCGCCGAGCCGGCCCGACGCCGACGTCGACTACACCTTCGCCCAGGTCAGCGTCACGGATCCGCTGATCGACTGGGGCGGCAACTGCGGCAACCTGTCGGCTGCGGTCGGGCCGTATGCCGTCGACCACGGGCTTGTCACCGTCCCCGGAGACACCGCGACCGTGCGCATCCACAACACCAACACGAACGCGATCATCGTGGCTCGCTTTGCCGTCCGTGACGGGCGCGCCGTCGTCGGCGGCGACTACGCCATTCCGGGAGTCCCCGGCACCGGTGCCCGCATCCAGCTTGAGTTCACCGACCCCGCCGGCAGCGTCAGCGACAAGCTGTTGCCCACCGGGAAGCCGCGCGACGAGATCGTGCTCGCCGACGGCCGGCGGCTAGCGGTGTCCGTCGTGGATGCCGCCAACCCCGTCGTGTTCCTGCGCGCCGAGGACCTCGGGATGTCGGGCACCGAGCTGCCGAAGGAGATCGAGGCGCGGACCGACGCGACGGCCATCCTCGAGGAGGCGCGGGGCATCGTCGCCGAGTGGCTGTCGATCGTGCCGGACCGGTCCCAGGCGACGAGCCGCAGCCCGGGTATCCCCAAGGTAGGCTTCGTCGGCCGGCCGCAGTCCTACGTCACGTCCGCCGACGCACACCTCGACGCCGACGCGATGGATCTGACCGGCCGGCTGATGTCCATGCAGACCGCGCACCGCTCGTATATGGGAACCGGTGCGGTATGCACGGCCGCCGCTGCCTCGGTCCCGGGAACGGTGGTCCACGAGGCAGCGCGGCCGAGCGCTGACCGTCCTGACCCGGCGACGCTGCGGATCGGGCACCCGTACGGCGTCATGGACGTGAGCGCTCGGACCAAGCAGTCCGCCGACGGTGTCGAGATCCTCGGCGTGACCGTCGGGCGCACGGCCAGGCACATCCTGGACGGCGTGGTGTGGGTTTCTGGGACGTGCTTCGAGCCAGTGACGCGGGAACCTGCCCGTGCTGCCGTCTGAGCCTGGGCAACCGGGCATCCTCCGCGCACTGCTAGCCTCGCCGGAACCCCTCTTGGTTCCGGGCTGCGTGGACGCGCTCAGCGCCCGGGTTGCCGTCGACGTCGGCTTCGAGGCCATCTACGCCACCGGCGCCGGTATCAGCAATGCGCTGCTAGGCGCGCCTGACGTGGGTCTCGCGACCATGACCGAGATCAGCGAGCAGGTCCGGCGGATCTGCGACGCGGTGGACGTGCCGGTGATCGCGGACATGGACACCGGCTACGGCAATGCGGTCAACGCCGCCCGCGCCGTCCGCGTGTTCGAGCGAGCAGGCGCTGCGGCCGTGCAGATCGAGGACCAGATCTTTCCCAAGAAGTGCGGCCATTTCGACCGGATGGAGGTCGTCTCCCTGGCGGAGATGCGGGGCAAGCTGCGGGCCGTGCTCGACAGCCGGCTCAATCCGCAGACGGTCGTTATCGCCCGCACCGACGCGATCGCCGCCGAAGGCCCCGAGGCCGCCGTCGAACGGGCGAACGCCTACGCGGACCTCGGAGCCGACCTGGTGTTCGTGGAGGCGCCGCCGAGCCGCGAGCTGCTGGCAGAGCTGCCGTCCCGGATCAGCGCACCGCTGGTCGCGAACATGGTCGAGGGCGGCCGCACCCCGCTGTGTGACCTCGCCGAACTCGGTGCGATGGGGTACCGCGTCGTGCTCTTCGCGAACGCCGCACTGCGCGCCTCGGTGCACGCCATGCATCGGGCGCTGGCGACGCTGCGCGAGGACGGCGGCAGCGGGCGGCTGCTGGACACGATGATCAGTTGGCAGGAACGGCAGCGCCTCGTCGGCAAGGACGAGATCGACCGCGTCCAGCAGACGTACGCGCCGCAGTGAGCCGGGCGCAGTCACCCGGCCAACGCCTGCACAGCGTCGCTGACACCGCGGTAGAGCAAGGCGACGCTCACGGCGAACAGCATGATCAGGATTGCGTACTGGAAGCCCACCGGGGACAGCCGGCCCTGCAGCCAGAACCCCATCCGCTGGCCGAGGTACGCGGGCAACGTCAGGCCGAGGCCCAGTGCCACGATCGCGAGGGTGTACTCGCCGGCAATGCCGAGGGTGGTGACCCGCACTATCGCCATGACGCCGAAGATCGCCGATATCGCGAACACGAACTCGCGGCCGCGCAACCCGATCGCTATCAGGTAGCTGCCGAGGATCGGCCCGGACGCGCCAAGGCTCCCGTTCGTGATCCCAGCGACCAGCCCCACCCCCGGGGCGATCCTGCGTTCCACCGTCGACGCCATCGGCCGCGGCTCGCTGCGCAGCGACCGGGCCGCAAACCACAGCGCGAACGCGCCGAGCGCGATCGCCAGCACGTACCCGGGCAGCACGATGAGCAACTGCGTGCCGACAACGGCCCCGACCGCGGCCCCCAGCAGCACCGCCGGCAGCCGCCTCGTGACCCGCCGGAAGGCCCAGTGGTACTGCATCTGCGTCGTCGTGAGAACCGGCGTGACGAGGCTCATGAGGACGACGGCCGGCTTGGGCTCGAGAAGCACGGCCATGCCGGCCACGGCGACCAGGGCGAACCCGAAACCGGCGATGCCGTTGAGCACCGACGCAACAAACATGATCCCCGCTAGCGCGACGACCAAGGCAAGATCGATATCCACGTTGTCCTGTGCCGCCCGCCGTCCGATGCCCAGGGCCGCGTCAGTGCGTGTCGAACAGACGCTGGATCTCGTCGGGATCGGACGTACGGGTCAGCGCGAGCGCGAGAAGCACCTTGGCCTTCCACGGCACCAGGTTGTCACTGGCCACCCACCCCCGCTTCGTGAGCCCCGGGCTGCGGACCGCGCGTCCGGAGCCGACCCGGCTGGACTGGCAGATCACCACGCCTTGCTCGTGGGCGCGGGTGAGCGCGTCGGTCTCGCCCGGCGTAGGGCGTCCGGCTCCGGTTCCGGCGCTGATGATGCCCTTCGCACCGGCCGCAACGGCCGCGTCGATCAAGCTGCCGTCCGCACCGACGTACGAGACGACCACGTCGACGCGGGGCAGCCCGGTCAGCGCCGCCGCGTCGAATGCGGTCTCGGTGGTGTGCAGCTTGTTCGGACGGTGGTAGAAGATGACCTCGCCGTCGGCGTCCACGTAGCCGAGCGGTCCGAGATCGCGGCCCTGGAACGTCTCGACCCGGTAGGTCGCGGTCTTTGTCACGTCACGCGCACCCGTGATGGTGTCGTTGAGCACCACCAGCACGCCGTTGCCTGCCGCGTGCGGGCTCGCCGCCACGCGGACGGCGTTGACCAGGTTCAGGTCCCCGTCGGAGCTCAGGCCCGACGACGGACGCATGGCCCCCACCAGCACCACCGGCTTGTCGGTGTTGAGCACCAGGTTCAGGAAGTAGGCCGTCTCCTCCAGGGTGTTAGTCCCATGGGTGATCACGACTCCGTCGGCCTGCTCGTCCTCAACGAGGATCCGCTGGATGGTCTGTGCCAGCTCCATCCAGTCCTCCGGCGTGATGGCCTGGCTGGGCAGCCGGCGGAACGGGATCTCCTCAACCTTGGCGATCTTCTCCAGCTCCGGCACCCGGCTCAGCAACTCCCCCGCCTCGAGCCGCTGCCCCGCCTCGAGGTACCAGGCGAGGTCGAGGCGGTCCGTTCCCACCGAGTCGATCGTTCCGCCTGTCACGATCAAGGCCACCCGTCGTGTATCCGGCATCGCGGCGCTCCTTCGTCGGTCCGGCGCTGGTGAGTGAACGTGTCCGATTGTAGACTAATGTATGCATCTACCGTGAAGGGGGTTGTGCGCCCGCCGTGGCGGAGACCGCGAAGGTGGTCTTCTTCGAGGACCCGCCCGCACTTGTGGACGGCGTCTGCCAACATCGTTGAAGGAGGCACGGAAGGCATATGCGACTCGGAATCGGGCTCCCGACACATCTCGGAGCGCCGCCGGACCCCCGGCTGGTTCTCGACTGGGCACGGCTTGCCGACGAGGCGGGCTTCGCCGCCCTGACGGTCCACGACCGTCCGCACCACTGGACGTGGGAGCCGCTCTCCTCGCTCTCCGCCGCCGCGGCTGTGACGCAGCGTGCCCGCCTGATGACGACCGCGATGCTGCTGCCGCCGCGACCCGTGGAGTTGGTGGCCAAGCAGGCCGCTGTCGTCGACCAGCTGTCCGGCGGCCGGCTCGACCTCGGGCTGACGCCCGGCGCGCGCCCGGTGGACTTCGAGGCCCTCGGCGGGCCGTTCGAGCAGCGGGGGGCCCGGTTCGACCGGCAACTCGGCAGGCTCGGCGAGCTGTGGGCCGCGGCACGCGGCGGGGACGGTGAGGTCTCCGGGCCTGCTCCCGTCCAGGTGCCGGGGCCTCCGCTGTGGATCGGCGGGTACACGTCCGCGGCGATAGACCGCGCCGTGCGCCATGGCGCCGGGTACATGATGGGCGCCGCCGGGAGTGAGGCGATGGCCACGCGGTTCGCCGAGGTCCGCGAGCGGGCCGAGCGCGCGGGGCGCTCCCTCGAGGTCGCGGGGATGGCGTACCTGGCGTACGGCGGGGACCAGCGGACCGCTGAGCAGGCCGAGCAGCACCTGCTGGCCTACTACGGCACCCTGCGCCGCCCGTTCGAGGAGATGGTGCACCGTGGGGACGCTGACTCGCTGGCGGAGCAACTCGACGGCTACCGCCGGGCGGGCGTGGACCTGCTCGTCCTGATGCCCACGATCCCCGAGTTGGCACAAC
Organism: uncultured Actinomycetes bacterium; assembly: GCA_964570165.1. Taxonomy (GTDB): domain Bacteria; phylum Actinomycetota; class Actinomycetes; order Jiangellales; family Jiangellaceae; genus JBMCTR01. The sequence continues at coordinate 23,960 of CAZMXH010000006.1, read as the reverse complement.
TGGAGGCGCTGGCCGAGAGGCTGCTGCCGAGGGTTGCTGCGACGGCCTGACGATGGCCCGCACGCAGCGTCCTGCCGACGTCCCAGAGGACCGGGACGACTCAGAGATCGGCAGGCGCAAGCGGGATCATCTGGACCTGGCGCTGCACGCGGACGTGGGCTTCGCGACATTGCGGACGGGGCTGGACGCCGTGCGGGTGCGCTCGCGCGCCCTGCCCGAGCGGAATCTGGCCGACGTCGACCTCGCCGTGTCGGTGTGGGGGCGCGAGTTGCGGGCGCCGCTGCTGATCTCGTGCATGACCGGCGGCATCGGCGAAGCGGGAGACGTCAACCGGGCCCTCGCCGTCGCGGCGCAGCGGCACCGGATAGCGCTGGGCCTCGGCTCGGGGCGGGCGCTACTTGAGGACCGGGCGGTCGCGCGGACGTACGACGTGCGGGACGTCGCGCCGGACGTGCTGGTGCTGGCGAACCTGGGAGCAGGCCAGTTGGCGGAGTACACGCCGCGGGACTGCGCGCGACTGGTGGACATGTGCGCGGCCGACGCGCTCGTCGTCCACCTGAACGCGGTTCACGAAGCGGTGCAGGTGCGGGGTCACACCGATTTCACCGGCGTGCTGGGCCGGATCGAGGATCTGTGCGCGGCGCTGGAGGTGCCGGTCGTTGTCAAGGAGGTCGGCTTCGGGATGTCGCCGGAGGACGCCGCGGCGCTCGTGGCTGCCGGCGTGGCCGGTCTCGATGTGGCCGGCGCGGGAGGCACCAACTGGGCCCGGCTGGAAGGCCACCGCGACTCCCGGATGGCGGCCGTCGCGGAGGCGTTCGTGGACTGGGGCTGGCCTACTGCCGAGTCCGTGCGGTTCGGGCGGGCCGCGATCAACGCGGCGGGTTCGGCGACCGTGCTCATCGGGTCCGGAGGGCTCCGCCACGGCGTCGACGCGCTGAAGGTGCTGTGCCTCGGCGCCGATCTCGCGGGCTTCGCCCGAGCGTTGCTCCCCGCTGGAATCGGTGGACCGGATCCCGCGACCGAGGCGGTGGGCGTGCTCGTCGACCAGTTGCGGATCGCGGCCTGGGCCTCCGGCGCCGCGACAGTTGCCGATCTCGGCCCAGACCTGCTCGTCTCCCCCGAGCCCTGATACTGCCGCCGAAACGCGCCGCCAGCGAGGACGGGCAGGTCGGAGATTCATGCGCGTGCCGGGGGGTAAGTACCGATCTGGACGACATTCGGTAGCCACGCGCAAGGAGGATCGTTGGCCAACGCAACAGGGGCCGCGATCGCCGGACTGATCGTCGGGATCATCGTCGTGTCGCAGGCCGGCGGCTCCGAAGGCGACGGAGAGGGTCTCACCAACTCGCCGCCCGCGGTCGAGACCTCCGACCGCGGATCCGCGAGCGACACCGTTCACGACGGCGACGCGGAGGTGCCGATAGCGGTCGAAGGCGGGCTGGCCACAACCGTCCCTGATCTTCGCTGTCCGAGCGTGGTGTGCTGCGGCGGTCACGTTCGATAGCGTCGGCGAGTGCGCAAGTTGACGATCACTTCGCGCAACGCTCGCTTCCAGCAGTGGGTCGCACTGCTCGGCAACCGTTCAAAGCGACAGCGCCTCGGCCTGTTCGTCGTGCAGGGCGTCCGGCCAATAACCCTGGCGGTGCAGCATGGCTGGCCGGTACGGGCACTGATTCATCCCGCTAGGTGGTCACCGGCCACGCCGCCGACATCTACGACCCGAAGGCCGTGCGCGCCAGCACTGGATCGTTGTTCGCGCTACCGACGGTCCGAGCCGACAGGCCGGACGAGGTGCTCGCCTGGGCCCGCGTCCATGGGTCCCAGGTGGTAGGGACCGACGAGACCGGTCCGGTCGACGTGGACGGCCACAACTTCGCCGGGCCGACGGTGATCGTCATCGGCAACGAGACAACAGGCATGAGCAGAGCGTGGCGCGAGGCATCCGACACCATCGTCCGGATACCGATCAGCGGCACTGCAAGCTCGCTGAACGCGGCCGCCGCAGCCACAGCCGTGCTTTACGAGATCAAACGCCAACGGCGAGCCCAGGGGGTCGGCTAGGTCGGTCCGAGGGCGGCACGGACGTTGGCGGTCTCCGGTCGGCTTCATCGACTGCCTGGGGTGCGCATTCTGGTTCCCGCAATAGCCGGCATGCCGTCATGGGCACCCGGCCGAATTCCTGCTATATCTCGCAGCATTACTCATCGTCGCAGGAGGGAACGGGGTTGTGGCGAGACGGGTAGTACTGCTGGAGTCGCAGGATGTGATCAAGACCTACCGCTATCTGCGGCTAGGGATGATCGGCGCCGTCGTACTGTTGAGCGCGTCGATCGCCATCGAACGCACCAAGGTCGACTGTTGGCAGACATCGATCAGCGCCTACTACTACACGCCCGTCCGAGCGATCTTCGTCGGCATCATGATCGCGGTGGGCCTGTCGCTGATCGTCTACAAGGGGCGGGACACCGGCGAGGACGTCTGCCTGAACTTCGCGGGTGGCCTGGCCCCCGTGGTCGCCGTCGCACCGACCACCGACGTCGGGCGCTGCTGGTCAGTCCCACCACGTCCGCTTCCCATCGAGGACGACGGCACGCTCGCCACCTGGGTTGTGGCCAACATCGACAACAACATCTACGCGTTGCTGATCGCAGGTGGCTTCGGCCTGGTCGTCGCCGCCGGCACCGCCATGGTGGTCAACCAGAGCGTCCGGGCCCCGATCCTCGGTATCGACCGAGTAACCCGGCTGTCGCTGGCCGTCACCGCTGTGGCATTGCTCGTCGGCTGGTGGCTGATCCAGAACTGGGACGACTTCAGCACGCGAGCCCACGGCTTCGCCGCCGTCCTGCTGTTCCTCTTCCTGATTGGCGCAACGGTCTTCACCGCTCTCGACCACCGGAACGAGAACAACAAGGCATGGTTCAGGATCTACTCGGCAGTGGCGGCCTTAATGATCCTCGGCGGCGTCCTCATCCCGACGACCCGCATCTTCGCCGAACACACCGTCTTCGCCCTCGAAGCCTACGAGATCGCATTGTTCGCCGTGTACTGGGTTCTCCAGACCGCAGAGCACTGGAAAGAGGAGATCTTCATCAGCAAGCCCGTCGGGACGGACGAGGGCCGCGCCAGTATTCAAGCCGGCGAGTGAACCTCTGCAGCAGCAAGCTGAGACACCTAGAACCTCACCCTGAGGTTTACGGCCAGGCAACCAGGGTCGGTTCAGGGCTACACCTGATGTGCCAGACGCCAATTGCGGCGCACAGTAGAAGTGTCAGATAACCGTCTCGCACACCAACCAAGGAAGTGCACCAGCCATGAACGACATCCATCAGGGCTTCGCTCGCCAGGGCCTCGTCCGACCGCGAGACGAGCGGGTCATCGCCGGCGTGTGCGCCGGCCTCGGCCGGCGGTTCGGCATCGCACCGTGGCCCGCGCGACTCCTGTTCATCCTCCTGCTCATGATCCTCCCCGGCAGCCAGATCCTGGTCTACCCGATCCTCTGGATCCTGATGCCGTCCGAGGACTAGGCCAGAATGCGTGCCTGGTCCTGGGCAAAGAGCGCCGAGAGACCGTGTCCTACGCTCAAAGGCTGCGACGAGACAGGCTCGCGGTCGGGACGTCGGGCAACATCTCGATCCGCTCCGGCGATCTCGTGGCAGTGACGCCGAGCGGCGTGGACTACGACGAGCTAACCGCCGACAAGGTCGGCGTCCACCGACTCGACGGCACCCCGGTCGAGGCACGGCTGGCGCCCACAACTGAGATGCCGATGCACCTGGCCGTGTACCAGCGGACCACGGCGAGAGCGATCGTGCACACCCATTCGAGTGCGGCCACGGCGGTATCCACGCTGGTGGGCGAGTTGCCGCCGATCCATTACCTGATCGCGATGTTCGGCGGCCCGGTACGTGTGGCACCGTACGCCACCTACGGCACCGCCGAACTCGCCGCACGCGCGGTCCGAGCGCTGGAGAGCCGCACGGCGTGCATGCTGGCCAACCACGGCGCGGTCACCATTGGTGGCACGCTCGCCGAGGCGTACTCCCGCGCGGTGTACCTGGAGTGGCTGTGCGAGGTGTGGCTGAAGGCCAGCGCCCATGGCCGGCCGCGACTGCTGTCGGAGGAGGAGATCCAGCAGGTGGCACGCAAGATCTCCCGGTATGGCGTCTCCCAACTGCAGGACTAGGTCAAGATGCGGCTCTCGGTGACAATCGCGGTCACCAAGTCGGCAGGCGTGATGTCGAAGGCCGGGTTGAACGCGTCTGCGCCGGCCGGGGCGACCGGTTGACCCGCGACATGGGTGACCTCCTCGGCCGCTCGCTGCTCGATGCGGATGAGCCGACCATTGTCGAGCGACATATCCACGGTGGACTCGGGTGCGACCACCACGAACGGAATGCCGTGCCGGGCGGCGGCGAGCGCGAGCGCGTAGGTGCCGATCTTGTTCGCCACGTCGCCGTTCGCGGCGATGCGATCGGCGCCGACAAGCACACAGTCGACCATCCCCTGAGCCATCGCGAACGCGGCGGCCGAGTCTGGGCACAGCCGGTAGGCGATTCCAGCCTCGGTCAGTTCGTACGCGGTGAGCCGGCTGCCCTGCAGCAGCGGCCGGCTTTCCGTAGCCAGCACGTTCTCGATCTGGTGGTCCTCCGCCAGGTGACGCACGGCTCCCAGCGCCGTGCCCCACGCGACGGTGGCGAGCCGACCGGTGTTGCAGTGCGTCAGCACGCGTAGCGGCCTGCGTTCACATCGTCGCAGCACAAAATCCGCAGCGCGCCGAGACGCCTCGCGATTGACCCGCTCGTCCTCGTCCAGCACGGCGAGCGCTTCGGCGAGCACCGCCTCTGGACCTTCCGGCAGCCGGGACAGCGCACGATCTACGCCCCACGCGAGATTGACGGCCGTCGGCCGGGCGTCGGCCAGTCGGGCGGCCTCGGCCCGCACCGCGACCTCGTCCCCGGGATGCCGACGCGCTGACTGCGCCACGCCCAGAGCGCCGGCCGCACCGAGGGCGGGCGCGCCGCGGATAGCAAGCTGCCTGATCGCCTCAACAAGCTCATCCACGGAGGTCAGCCGCAGCATGCGGTGTTCGTGCGGCAGCGCACGTTGATCGATCGCCACGATTACGCCGGCGTCCCAGTCGACGGTGCGCTCCACCGATCCCTCCAGTGGCGCTCGGGATAGCTACACGGCCACTGCCCACGCTACGCCGGCTGGGCGGCGCCGTCGCCGGGCATCTCCTCGTGAGGAATGGCTTGGTACCACAGCCGCCTACTCGGCTCGGTACTGATCGTGCCTCGCGAAGAACGCGGTCCACTCGTCTTCGGTCAGCGTCCGCCCGTTGTCCCGAATCTCTGCCAACTCGCGGAAGTACCGCTCCCGTGGGGCGCCCGGAGCGAACAAGATCAGCATGGAGGCGGGGCCGTCGCTGCGAGCGCGGAATCCGTGAACACCGCCCATCGGCACGTACAGGAAGTCACCCTTGCGGGCGAGCATCCAGCGGCTGCCGTCGTAGAACTCGACCATGCCAGACATGACGAAGAACGACTCAGAGAACGTCTTGTGAAAGTGCGCCTCCGCACCACCCGCGCCTGGCGGCATGTTCCACTCGAAGAGTCCGAACTGCCCGTTCGTCGCCGCGCCAGGGGCCACGAACCGCACGTACGTCCCCGTAGTCCCGAAAGTGAGGCTGTCCACCTCGTCGTGCGGATAGAAGGCCGCACTTACTTCCCCCGTCGAGCGTGTGTACGTCACAGAACCAACCCTAGGCCGGCATAATCCCCGGCAGTCAGGACTTCTCCGCAGAGCGATTTCGAGTCTTGCGGCGGGGCGCCCCGAGCCAGCTCAGCTGTGTTGGCTGACGATGCCGGCCAGCACCTCGCGGAACCTCGGAAACTCCTCGAACTGCGGGATGTGGCCGGAGTTCTCGAACGTGATCCACTCCTTGCGCGGCGCTTCCAGCTTGTCGAACCACTCCCGGGTCTGCTCGGCCCTTGCGTCCATCTCGTGCGCTCCCTGGACCAGGTACACGGGCACCTCGAGCCGCGGCACCTGGGTGCGGAAGTCGACCTCTTGCACGTGGGGGTACATCACCGATGCCATATCGGCGATCGCCTTCAGCTTGTTGACCTTGTCCAGCGGTCCGTACTCGGCTGCTCCGGCTCCATCCATCCCGGGCGGGCCCTGAGTCTGGAAGTACTCCGTCTTCGGGTAGGGCGCGAGGTCCTCGTAGTGCGTGAGAACCAACCCGTAGGCGTAGATGCTGTCGTACGGCGGCGGACCGTAGCCACGCATCTGCTGCGCGAGTCCGGTGTCGCCGGTCTCGGCCGCGTAGTCGAGCATCTGCTCATAAAGCATCTGGTCAGCGGCTAGCTGGCTGGCCATCTGGCCGCTGCCGATGTATGCGTGGAACAACTCGGGGTGCTGCTGCACGGCGAGTACGCCCAGCGTCGATCCCCAGGAGTTGCCGAACAGGTAGATCTTCTCCGTGCCGAAGCGGTCGCGCAGGTAGGTGGCCAGTTCGACGGTGTCGGCCACCGCCCGGTCCAGCGTCCACGTGTCGGTCGGATCAAGCTCGGCATACGACGTGCCGCTGCCCCGCTGGTCCCACACAGCGAACACGAAGTCGTCCTCGAGTTCGGTCATGTAGTAGCGGGTGTATCCCAGGTCGCTCTGCCCCGGGCCGCCGGACAGGTAGAGCAGCACCGGGTTGTCCGTGTTGCGCGCGCGGATCAGGACCGTCTGCTCGTGCCCTCCGAGTTCGACCTTCGCCAGCTCGGCGACGCTGCCTGCCACCGGCGTACCGTCTGGATCGGTGATCGGCTCGGTGGTCCCGGGACGGGTCAGCAGCACCGCGAGGCCCACCAGCGCAACAGCAAGAGCAGCGGCGACACCCGCTCGGGCCCAACGCGCCGCCCGGCGCCAGCCCTCGGCGGGGAGGGGCACCCCGCCGAGCCGGCGGGCGAGCCCGGCACCCGCGGCGGCACCGACCATCATGGGCAACAGCTGGACCACCCCGTGGAAGCCCCGGCCGAGGACCAGCATGTAGAAGCCCAGATCGGTGGAGAAGTCCGGCCGGTCGACCGACGGGCCGACCGCGCTGATTCGGGTGATCTCGAACACAGCCACAAAGATCAGCGGGGCGACCAGGATGGCCCACCGAGACTTGAGCACGAAGCCGGCCACTCCCCCCACGGCGAACCCGACGGTCATTGCCACGACAACGCCGACCGGTGTGATCGGACCTCGCGGCATGAACATTCCAGTCAACCAGCCTGCGAGCATCCCGACGGCGGCGGTGACGGCCATTCCTGCCCAGCGGTACCGGTGAAACATCACCGTCGCGAGCCACCGGGGAACGGGACTGAGTCGATGCTGTTCACGGGCGGGACGGGTGGCGGTACCGGTCATGGCCGACTCCTCGGGTCACTGCGATAGTGCGCCCACCGCAGCCCGCGCACCCAGGGCCGCAAGCCCCATGTCGGCATGACCTGCGTCCCTCACCCGTCAGGGACTCACTCGCTGTCGTAGCTGTCAGAACACATCCCGGCCATTGGCTCGGCCCGGTGTCCGCCGCAATCCGCACCGAACTGCTCGTAGTCGCTACCGAACGGTGCCTCGTAGTACAGGTCATCGCAGGCGACCAGGTCTCCGTCCGCGCACGAGGTCCACAACTCGTCCAGGTACGGATCGTCGCCGAAGGTGTCTGCCTGCTCGAACTCGTCGAGACCCGCGTCGGCGTACCACGTGCAGTAACCCCACACCGGCTCCGCCTGGGTGTCGCCACACGAGGCACCGAAGCTCTCGTACTCGCTGAAGTACGGCGACTGCCAGTACAGATCATCACACGCGACCATGTCTCCGTCCCGGCACTGGTCGTGCAGCCGGTCGAGCTCCGGGTCATCCCCGTACCGCTGGGGGCCGATCACCTCCCAGCCGGGCGCATCCTGCCAGTCCCATTCGTCCGGGACGGCCGGCGGCGGCAGCACGTCGTTGCAACTGACGACGTGCCCAGGACGGTCCCGCTCGAAGGCTCGGATCGCGTCGGCCAAATAGTCGTGGGTATAGGCCACCGCGACCCACTGGTAGCCGCTATCCAGCAGGCCCGTCACCACGCCAGCCACCCGGCCGTGGCCCGTCATTACCGGGCCTCCCGAGTTGCCCTTGTCCACGCGTCCATCGAGGCGGAGCGCCTGCCTGGTGGACCCCTCCGTCTGGAAGCTCATCACCGTGGCCGGGGTCACCGCGAAGCTGTGATCTGGCACTGGATACCCGAGCGCCACCAGACTCTGACCCTCTGCGAGATCGTCCGCGTCAACCCAGGTCAACGTCTCTCCCGGGAGGTCCTGCTCGCTAGCCAGGACGGCGACGTCCAGCCGAGCGTCCAGGCCTGCGACCGTCGTCTGGACGGTCGTTGCACCGTCGCGTGACAACACGGTCGGCTTGGGGTCATCGGCTACCACGTGAGCATTGGTAACGAGCGTCCGCCGCCCGACCGCGAACGCCGTGCCGACGCCCTCGTAGCCACAGCCGTCAGTCTCGACCCGCCACACGGCGTCGCCGTATCGCTCGGCGAGCTCGGTCGCCGACAGGCCAGCTTCGGTGGTCGGACTCATTGTCGGCTTCGGAGCGGGTGTGCTGAACGTGGGCTTCGGTGACGAGGCGCTCACTGGTTCGGGTGATCCACGCGGCCACAGGGCCACGGCGCCCACACCCGCCGCTGCAATGATCAGAACCACGCCGAGTGTCAGGACGACCAGGGGCCACGGCGACCTTGGTTGCCGCACCGACGTGACCGTGCCGTCGTGATGGGGTTCCGGCGCCCCCTCAGTCATGCCCGCCCCCAGCGTTGCTTCAGCAGCCGTCGGCCGAGATCCTCTCACTGACCCTGGACACAAACCCAGCCCCGCGGGGAGCGGGTGATTGTCACATCACCACTGGCCGCGATGGACCACATCGTCGAATGGCCGTCGGCTGGGCTTGCTGATCGGCCGGAGTGGCTGCCGCGGATACCCTAACGCCAGCAGGTACGCGCAGAATCGGTCCGGCGGCAAGCCGAGGATCCGGCGGGCGAGTTCCTGATCTCCCACCGATGCGTGCCCTGATCCAATGCCGAGATCGGCAGCGGCGATCATCATGCTCATCGTGGCTTGGCCGAGGTCGTACTGGATCCAGTCGCGCTCCTGCGGGCTCCCAGGCTCACGCGCAACGAGCGCGACCGTGGCCGCCGAACGTGCGACGTGTTTGGCGAACTGCCAAACCTGCGACAGTTCCTCAAGCTGTTGCCGGTCGGTGACGACGACGAAGTCCCACGGCTGCCAGTTCCGAGAGGACGGCGACCGCCGCCCGGCCTCGAGGATCCGGTCGAGATCCTCATCCGCGATCGGTTCGTTGGTGAACTCTCGCACGTTGCGTCGCGAGCGAATTGCGTCCCACGTCTGCATGCCGCCATGCTTTCACCAACCGGGCGCAAACTCATGAGTAGCACGCCTGTCAGCAGGCTTATCAGCAGGTGGAGTGAAAGAGGCCGCCAACCTTGGTGTGAGCGACCAACTCGTTGTAGATCCTCACCGCTTCTTCGGTCTCGGCAACGTGAACCGTGATCGAGCGCTCGTCCAGCAACCGCGACGTACGCTCGTCGACCCGCAGCCTCCGAGACATCCCCCGGGACAGGACCACGGTGGTCGCTCCATGGGCCAGAAGCTCCTCGACGTCGGCGGGCTGGATGCCCGGGACGTGTTGGGTGCCTGTCTCCGTCCAATCCCACGGCCGGCCGCCACCGGGGTACAGCTTGAAGTCCTTGGCCAGGCCCAGGCCCTCGACCTCCATGCCACCCCATGAGAGCACCAGGATCCTCGGCGAGCGTTCCTCGTCATCCATCGGCACCTCCGGTGCAAAGCGCTCCGCGAGCGCGGGTGTTGCTTACGTCGGCGGATGAGCACTGAGCCAGGCCGCCGCTCGCCGCGCCGATGCTTGGGACAACCATGCGTCCTGAACCACCTCGGCCAACTCCTGGCGCGTGATCTCGCTGATACGGCTCGCCCGCAGCAGCACCGACCGGTGCCCGTTGAAATGAGGGGTCGTGAAGAACGGCGACGTCTCGTCCTGAACCAATGCCTGCTTGTCCGCCTCAGAAGGAACCCAGAAGACAATCACGTCCTCATAGCGCTCCCTGGTCTCGGGATCGACGGCATCCGGCCGCGGGTTGCGGAAGAAGACGAACGACTTCTTGCCCACCTGGTACACCGGATTGTCACCGGTTCCATACTCCACCGTCACGTGTGGCATGGACAGGGCAAGCTCGTGCACATCCGCCACCCGGGCCGGCCGGCTCCCGTCGCCCGACACAGCCCCAGCGTACGCGGTCGCCAGGACAGTACAGATGAGTTCGGCCGTGGGGACGGGTCTACTCAAACGATGCGACTAACAACCACCCTGTCCGGGAGGCAAAATGCGTTCCAACGCAGACACCGTCCGCACGATGTTCGACGCGTACCTTGCTGAGGACCGCGACACCGCCGACCGGCTGCTTGCCACAGATCTGGTCTTCACCAGCCCGCAGGACGACCGCATCGACAAGGCGGCGTACCTGCAACGCTGCTTCCCCACTGCGAACCGCCTCAACTCACAGGAGATCTTGGAGGCAGTGGACGTCGACGCCGACCATGTCTTTCTGCTGTACGAGTACGAACTGCGGGACGGGAGCCGCTACCGCAACGCCGAGTACATCACGGTGCGCGGCGGGCAGCTCACCGAGATACAGGTCTTCTTCGGAGGTCTGGTACGCACCGCCTGACCGCTGCAGGGTCCTCCCCAACTGGCCGGCCGGGACGCCAGGCTAGCGCCCAGGCGCGAGCCGCCGGGCTGCACAGCGTGCCGCACGCCGGCGAGTCGGCAGGGCCGGAATCCATCTGGGAGGCGCTCACGCACCTCGGCGCGGAACGGATCGGGCACGGGATCGCCGCTGCGCGCGACTCGCAGCTTCTTACGCACCTCGCCGACACCGGCATTCCGTTAGAGGTGTGCCCCACCTCGAACCTGCGCACCCGGTCGGTGCCGTCCCTGGCTGAGCACCCGCTGCCGCAGCTGGTGGCCGCCGACGTACCGGTCACCATCAACTCCGACGATCCGCCCATGTTCTCGACCACGCTCAACGACGAGTACCTCGTGGCCGCGCGGTTGCTCGACCTCGACACCGAGGGCCTCGCGGACCTCGCGAGAGCCGGCGTGCATGCTTCGTTCCTCACCGAGGACCGCAAGCACGCGATCATCGACGAGATCGACAAGTACGTGAGCCAGGCGGCAGGAGGAGACAGTGCCGATTGACAGGGGACCCAGGGTTGCCGCGGGCCTAGCCTCCGCCCTATCGCGGCGAGTAGAGCCAGGGATCGGTGAGGTCCAGGAACGTCGTCTCCCCGACCGCGAGCGCATTCATCCCCTCGAGCAGGGCAGCAAGCTCGGGCGGTGGCTCCTTGCGCTCACCCGCTCGCGCCTCCTCCTCGGACGTGAAGTAAACGGCCATCGTGTACGCGCCGTCGTCGTACTCGGCCACGACGTCTCCGATGATCTCGGGACGAGCCTGCGACAGGATCGTCGAGGTCTGCTCCATGAGCTCGCGGGCGCGCCCGGGATCCCTGTTCCGGCCCTGCAGGACCTGAACAAAGCCGGCTGTGTCCGGATCGCCGATGACGTCCACCAGCACATTGGTGCTGTCGTGGAATGTGGCATCACCGACGAAGTGCCTGGACGTCTCCTGCCACCACCTATCCTGCTCGGGTCGGTCGCTGTTGCGCCGGGCAGCCTCCTCGGACTCGAACCGTTCGAGCGCCACGAACCTGCCGTCCTTGGTTACGCCGGCGGTCGAACCCAGCCAGCCGGGTGCGTCAGGAGCAAGATCCGTCGCCCATTGGTCCATGGCCGCGCGGAGCGCGTCCGCGTTCCCCGCCTGACCCTCGATGACTTGGACGAACATTGCAGTCCCCTCTCGTGGTTCGGTGGCACGAGGCTAACTGCTGGCACGCGCGTCGGTTATGGCTTTTTGAAAGTAGCCGCAGGTCGTCGCCGGAAACCTGGCGCCGGCGATCACGGAGTGCCCTGTGGCGCGTATCCGATCGGCACCGGCTCCAGCTTGCGGTACACGTGCGCGACGGCGAGCAGGGAGATACCGGACGTGAAGATAACGCCGACGACGAGCACCAGCAGCCCGAGAATGTTGATCCCCAGCAGTGCCAGTCCAAGGAGGAAGAGACGGCCGCGGTGCCCGCGGGTGATCTCGGCGCTGCGACGCAGTGCGCCGATCGGATCGGCGCTCCCGGTGTCGATGATGTGGAAGCCGTAGAAGGCGAAGAAAATCGCGACGATGATGCCGGGCACGACGAGGAGAACCAGACCGACGGTGACCATCAAGGCGTACAGGACGGCCGCGACGAAATACGGGACGATGAGCCGGAACCGCTCCATGACGGCTTGGGCCTCGACCGGCCGGCCGTCGGTGATATCGATGGCGATCTTGATCCAGCCGATGGAGACAAGCTGTCCCACGACGAGCGCAGTCAGGCTGGCCAGGAAGCGGCCCACCCCGACAGCGTCCCGCTCGAGGGCCTGAATCAGGACGTTCACCAGCCAGACGATGACCGCGTACACCGCCATCGGAAGAACGTTCGGCCACAGGCGCCGCCATCCTTGACTGATGGCCTCGCCGATCTCAAAGCGTGGTGCGCTCGGCTGCTGCATTGGTCCCCCGTTCGTTCAGCGCGCCGGCAAGTTTGCGCATGGCCGACTGGGCACTGTCACTGACTGTCGGCCCGAGCACCGCGAGGCTGGACATCAACGCGGCCACCTCCGGCAGATCGAACACGATGGTAATCATCTCGCCGCCGCCCCGGAGGCGCACTCCGCCGGCGCGTCCTCGATAGGTGTCCAATGGCACGCCGCTGAGCCGCAACCGCTCCACGTCGCGAGCGACCGTCCGTACGGACACCCGGAAATCCTGCGCGAGCTTGCCCAGTTGGATGCGGCCGCCGCGGGCCGCGTACAACCGCTCGATCAATGCCTGCTGGCGCTCGACACGTCGCAACGCGAGATGACCGTCACGGGAGGAGGCAGCGAGCCGGGTGCGCCGATCCACGAACCTCATCGTAAAAGCGACACTAGCCTGGCAGGTTTGCTTTCTACGGTAGGAGCCATGACCGGGCCGAACGAGAAGGTTGCTGAGTTCTTCGACCGCTATGCGGGCGCGCTCCTGGCCCGCGACGCGACGGCGATCGCACGGATGTACGCGGTCCCCTCGCTGATCGTGTTTCCGGGCAACTCGATTCCTGTCACCGACGCCCGCCAGACCGAGGAGTTCTTCGCGTCCTCCTGGAGCCAGTACGAGGGCGTGGACGCTGTGGAGAAGAAGATCGTCATCATGGCCGAGGCGCCGGGCAGCGTTTGGGCCGACGTCACCTGGTGGTACCACGGCGAGCCACGGGAGCGGTTCTGCTACCAACTCATCGAGGGGCAGGACGGGTACCAGATTGCGGTGCTCACCCCGATGGCGAAGCATGGCAGCGCTGCGTGACATGGAAGGCCCGCGGGCGTTCCGCGCCGCGGGCATCGACGTCAGCCGCGCTCAGCGCGACTCCGGGTGGCTCCCCGTACGGCGGCCGGCCCGTTCCGCTATGAAGTTGAGGAACGCGACGATGATCCCCACGCCATTCAGGATGAACAGGATCGTGAAGATCTTGCCGGCATCGGTTGCCGGTGAGAAGTCGCCGAACCCCACCGTGGCCAACGTGACAACCGAGAAGTACAGCGAATCGATCCACTGCCACCCCTCGACCAGGCTATAGAAGACCGTGCCGGCCGCCAGTTGTACGGCAGCCAGGCCGGCCAGGACGCGGCCCTCTGGTTCGGCCAGCACCCGCTTCAGCAATCGCGCCGTGCGCAGTAGTTGCAGTAGCAAACTGCCCATGCGGTACTCCTAGGGATCGACGGGCTCACCGTTGGTGGCAAGCGTGCCCGAGGTTCCCGACGTCCGCCCGGCGATCCGGCTACAGCGGTTCCTGATAGGTCACCGCGGTGCCGCTGACGGCTACCACACCATCCTGCCGAGTGATCGTGGTCCGCAGCTTCGTGATTGGCTTGTCGGTTCGCGCCTCGAGTACCTCGACCTCCGCGGTGATCTCGTCCCCCGGGCGTACCGGCGCGTGGAAGTCGAGGTTCAGGTTGAGGAACACCGAGCCCGGTCCGGGGAGATCCTCGGCGACCACCGCGTTCAGCAAGCCGGTGGTGACGCCTCCCTGGACGATGATGCCGCCGAACCTGGTCTTGCCCGCCAACTCCGCGTCGTAGTGGAGCGGGTTGCGGTCCCCCGTCATCTCGGTGAACAGTTCGATGTCCCTGCTGGTCACGGCGCGCGACCGGCGAGCGGTGTCACCGACTTTCATTGTTCTGTCCTCTCACTCGCGGGCATGGATCGTATTCGGAACCGTCCGAGTCCGGCAGGATCACGCACCGACTGCGAACGTGAGCAGCCACAGCGTCGGCATGCCCGTGACGACGGCGACGTACGCCCGGCCAGTGCGGCGCACCGCGATCGCAGCGACGGTCACCGCCGCCAGCGGCGGTAGCGCACCGAGCAGGTCGAGCCCGACGATACTGGCCGTCACACCGGTAGCCGCGAGGGCGGCGAACGCCGCAGGGGCAACAAAGGCCGTGGCCCGCGTCACCGTGTCCGGCAAGGTGACCCTGTCGGCGATGGCGACCATGCTGAGGCGGAAGAGGAAGCTTCCGATGCCGACGAGCATGACGACCAACCACGCGGTCATGACTTCTCCTTGGCTGTGATCGCGAATGCAAGGCCCGCGATGATCGCGAGCAGCATGCCGAGGTGGAGCGGTACTGCGAAGGCCGCGACGGCGACCCCTCCGGCCGCCAGGGCTGCCCTACGGCTGGCCTGGTCACCGGCCTTCCGCATGACCTCCCCTACCAGGTACAGCGGAATGACCATGTCAAGGTGCAGCGCCGCCGGCAACTGCGCCCCGAGAGTCGCACCGGCACCGATGGCCAGCGCCCACGCCACCCACAGCAGCGCCGCAGCGCCGACGTAATAGGAGTGCGCCTCGTTCCCGCCGCTGGGACGCTGGTACCGGTCGATGCCGACGACGAACGAGGGGTCGACGAGCAGGTACGCCGCCGTGGCCCGCCACCACAACGGCGTGCCACGCCACCGCACCGCCATCGCTGCGGAGTACAGGATGAGCCGCAGGTTGATGACCAGTGCGGTGACCACGATGATGGCGGGAGCCGCTCCGGCGTTAAGCATCTCGATAGTCGCGATCTGCGCGCTGCCTCCGTAGATCACCGGACCGGTGAGCCAGCCCACCAGCGTCGAGATGCTCGCCTGCGCGGCGCTAACCCCGATGACCAGCCCGAAGGGCGCCACTCCGGCGAGCCACGGGAGCATAGCCCGGGCACCAGCGGCGAACTCGGTGACGTGAAGGCTCCTGACGAGCGTTGTCTCGGCCGCGGCCATCAGTTGGCCTCCGGGAGCTGGTGGTACAGCTTCATCTCGATCTCCCCGTGTCGCATGGCTGTGAAGGTGCCCGGATTGCCTTCCCGGGAGCTTCCGCAGCCTTCCCGCGGTTGCATCTCCACTCAAGTTCGCCCCGGTAGGCGCATACTTGGAGGAGAACTGGAGACCGGATGGAGATGCGCGTAGCATCCGCCGGTCGGCAGCAAAGGGGGACCGTGATCTACTCATTCGGTGATTGCGAACTGGACCTCACTCGCTTCGAGTTGCGCAGGTCCGGGGTGGTACAGCCAATTGAGCCACAGGTCTTCGACGTCCTCGCCGTGCTGCTCCGCGAGCGTGACCGGGTGATGTCCAAGAACGATCTCCTGGACTCGGTGTGGGGCAACCGTTTTGTCAGTGAGTCCGCGCTCACCAGTCGGATCAAGGCGGCGCGTCGGGCGATCGGCGATGACGGCCACGCCCAGCGCATGATCCGCACCGTCCACGGCCGCGGTTACCAGCTCGTCGGCCAGGTCACCGAAACCACCTTCGAACCGCCGGAAGCGTTGCCTGAGGGGCCGCCGCAGCAGCAGATCCGCTTCTGCACGACGGGTGACGGCGTCCGGCTCGCGTACGCCGTCATGGGCAGCGGGCCGCCGCTGGTCAAGGTCGCGAACTGGCTGAGCCACCTCGACTACGACTGGGCGAGCCCGGTGTGGCGGCATTGGCTGGTGGAGCTGTCGCGCCGATTCACGCTGGTTCGCTACGACGAGCGCGGCTGCGGGCTGTCGGACTGGGACATTCCGACTTTCTCGTTCAATGCCTGGGTGGACGATCTAGAGACCGTGGTCGACGCTGCGGGTCTGGACCGGTTCCCCCTGCTGGGGATCTCCCAGGGCGCACCGGTCGCGATCGCGTACGCCGTCCGTCACCCGGAGCGTGTGACCGGCATCGTGCTCCTCGGCGGCTTCGTCCACGGCCGGCGTAAGCGAGCAAAGACCTCGGCGGAGCTTGAGCTTGCCGAGGCTCGCATCGAGATCGCGCGGCTGGCGTGGGGCCGGCCGGACCCGACCTACAGGCAGATCTTCGCCGGCCGCTTCCTGCCCGAAGGCAGCCAGGAGGAGTGGCAGGTCTTCGATGACCTACAGAAACGGTCGACGTCACCTGAGAACGCGTGGCGGTTCCTCAACGAGTTCGCCGACATCGACGTCGCCGACCTGGCGCCAGAGGTCACCGTCCCGACACTCGTCTTGTGCGCGCGGCGTGAACCGGACGCCATGTTCGAGCAGTCCCGGCTGATGGCCGGGCTGATCCCCGACGCCCGGCTGGTTCCGCTGGACAGCGCCAATCATCTGCTGCCGGAACGCGATCCCGCGTGGAAGCAGTTCCTCGCCGAGCTTGACGAATTCCTCTCCGCCAGCTGACTGGGTTACTCCGGCCCACTGGAGCCGGATTGTCTCTGTCAGTCAGCTGCAAGTACGCGGTAAGCGGTACTGGCCACGCTGGGTTTCGCTCCACCGTAGGAGAGCCGGTTCTACCGACAATCAGATACCTACCGTCGATCAACGTCCGGCTCACGGGGGATACGGACCCGGCGGAGGGACGGGTGGCCCGGGGGGCGACCGGGCCACCCGATATCTCCTCGTACTAGTGCCGCTCGCCCGCCGCCGGTGTACCGACTCGACGGCGGATGGTATCGACGGCGAGCCGCACCTGGAGCGGAGTGACATGCAGCACCTGTGCGATCTCAAGCTCGTCCACACCGTTAGCCGACATGGCAGCGATGCGCTGCTCCGTGGCGGTCAGCGCTGCTGCGGGCTCGGGGGGAACCTCGACGCCGGCCATATGCATCCGATCGATGATCTGATCACGCAGGCCGGCCGCCTCACAGGCCCGGGCGAGATCAAGTGCCCGCCGCAGCAGACCAGCGCTCACCGCTGGTGAGCGCTCGACGGCGGCGAGCGCGTGCAGCGCCCTGGCCAGTTCCAGCCGCGCGTCCGATCTCTCGAGTTCTTCGACCGCCTCCCGCAGCGCGGACGCTCCGGCCCGTCCACGCAGCTCGCCCAGTACGCGCAGGGTCCTCCCGATCGTGCGGCGTGCACCCCATCGCCGGGCAAGCTCCAGTTCCTCCTCGACGAGCGCGATCGCCTGCGGAACACGCCCGAGACCTGCCAGCGCCTGCGCCCGAAGCGACCGCCACGGACGCCAGGCGGGGTTGGTCACATGCGGGGCGCGGGTGGCGCTTTCGTCGAGTACCGCCAGCGCATCCGCGTGGCGGCCTTCGGTCACGAGGAGCGTCGCCTCGGCCTCGGCGAGCAGCCGGCGCCCGTCCCCCATCTCCGGCGGCCGCCCGCGAATCTGCGCGAAGTACTCCCGAGCCGCGCTGGGGACACCCTGATCGAGCAGTACCCGGACAACGAAGGCATGCCCGAACGACCGGCCGATCGCACTCCCCCACGCCTTGCTGTGCTCGTTGCTCCGCTCCAGCGTCTCGAGTGCCTCACGAAGATCGCCCTGCAACCACAGCAGCTGGCCACGCCACAGGTGAGTTGTCAACGTCCCTACGACCGAGCCCTTCGCGTAGCCGAGCGCAAGCTCGTGGTCCCACACCGCCACGTCCCCCTCCTCCGCCAGGTCGAGCACGAGCTGGGCGACCACCCAGAGGATGCCTGAGACGTAGTGGCGCACCGAGCCGTCCTCGAGCGCGAACCGCGCCAGCTCGACGGCTCGGGAGCGGTCCGCTCCAGCCAAGGCCAGGTCCCAGGCGAGCGCCGCGGCCAGCAATCGCGCGCCCGGGCCGGTACCGACCACGGCGGGCGCATCAGTCGACGCGTAGTCGGCAGGGTCCAGGTCGTGCATGTGTGCGGCGATCCGCTCGAGAGCCACCAAACCCTGGCGTTCGTCCACCAGCTCGTTCGGAAGCTGGTCCGCGGTGGCACGCGCGAACGCGCTCGCCTCGCCGCGCGGTCCTGCGAGCGCCAGAACGCGGACAAGCGTCTGGGCAGCGCTCGCCCGTTGCACAGGGTCGGCGAGGGTCGCACAGGCCTGGCGCAGCGGTTCGATGGCAGCGGCGCCGCCCCTCATGGCCTGAGTCGTTCCGATCTCAAGGAGCACGTGCGGTGCGTCATCGACGTGAGGCGGCTCCGCCCGGGCACGGCTCAGGTACTTGACCGCGCTCTCGGGCGCTCCCCGGTCGATCGCCGCCGCAGCTGCCTCGCGCAGGACGTGCACCACCCAGGGATCCCCCCGTGGCGGCGCCTTGAGCAGATGCGCGGCAACCTGGTCTGGGCCCGCGCCCGTCTGCGAGAGGAGCTGCGCGGCTCGCTTGTGGCGCAACGCTCGCTCGACCGACGTCAGGTCACGGTAGACCGCTTCGCACACCAACGGATGGACGAAGCGCACCGGCTCGCTGTCGCGCACCACCTCTATCCTGGCGAGATCCCCGATCGCTGTGGCGGTCTCCAGCTCGGACAGCCCGGACAAGGCTGCGACATTCGGCAACGCCGCACCGTCGCCGAGAATCGCGACAGCCCGCGCCACGCTGGTGCTCGCCGGCGGCAGCCGCCGCAACCGCTGCAGGACCAGGCTCGAGATGGCACGGGAGCCCACCGCTGTGACCGTCTCTACGTGCGCCGCATCCGGCGGGACGCGATCCGCTTCCAAGGCATGCAGAAGCTGCCGCATCAAGAGCGGGTTCCCGCCGGTCGTCTCATGGCAGGCTCGGGCGAACCGCTCGTCGACGACGTCCCCGAGATCGCGACGAACGAGCTCTGCGACGCCCGCCACGGTCAGCGGCGCAGGGCGTACCCGCACGGCCGCGACGTCCTGTGCCAGCTCTTCCAACAATGCGCTGTCGGAGAGGTCCTCCCCCGTGCGCACCGTCACCGCAAGCATGACGGGCAGCCCAGCAAGGCGGTGGACGAGGTAGGCGAGGAACCGCAGTGAAGCGCTATCGCACCACTGGAGATCGTCGACGGCGAGCAACAGCGGCTGGCCATTTGACAGATTGACGGTGAGCCAGTAGAGGCCGTGCAGCACCGCGAAGCTGCTGTCACCTCCGAACGCGGCATTAGCCGAGCCGTTCTCGAAGACGGCACGCGCTGGCTGTGCGGCGCTCGCGAACAGCCGGTCGCGGTCCGGCGAGTCGACGAGGACGGGTTCGAAAAGCTGCCGGACGACGCCGAACCCGTACTCCCGCTCTAGCAGGGTGCCTCGCGCGGTCAGGGTCGTTGCGCCATTCCGCTCGCCGACGCGGCGCACCTCCTTGAGCAGTCGGCTCTTGCCGATTCCGGCAGGGCCTTCGATGAGCGCGATTCTGGGCTGGCCCGACAGCACGTCCTGAACACATCTGGTCAGCTGGGCGAGCTCTTCTTCACGGTCGATGAGCCTGCCGCGGGTGTCGTGCAGAGATCGTGCCGTCGTGGTCCAGTTGGCAGGCTCCAACGGTGGCACGCGCTGCAGCGGTGGGTCGAGGGTCGGTGACTGCGCGAGCACCTCGGCCTCCAGGCCGCGCAACGCCGGTCCCGGGTCGACGCCCAGCTCGTCGGCCAGAGTCTTTCTGGCACGCCGGAGGGCGCCGAGCGCATCGGCTTGCCGGTGCGAGCGGTACAGGGCGAGGGCGAGCAGCCGCCAGCGTTCCTCACGGTACGGCCCTTCGGCGACCAGGGTCTCAAGCTCGGGAACGAGGACGGCGCTCTCACCCGCCGCGAGCCTTGCCGCGAGCAGCTTCTCCCGCGCTACGGCGCGTAGCTCGGTAAGGCGATCCGCCTCCGACCTCGCCCATGGCTGATCGGCGTACTCGGTGAAGGCGGGACCACGCCACAGCTGCAACGCACTGTCCAGCATCGTGACGGCCACGGCAGGCTCGGGTTCCTCGGCGGCATTCCGTACCAGCCGTTCGAACCGCCAGGCATCCAGGGCGTCCTCGGATACCCGGAGGGCGTAGCCCGAGCCTTCGCTGCCGATGAGGCTCCCGCGCTCCCGCACTCGACGTTCGGGCTCTAGCACCCGTCGCAGCCGTGACACAGACGTGTGCAGGGCCGCGGCGGGAGGCTGCCCTTGCCACAGCGAATCCGCAAGCCGCTCGGCGGCCACGACCTCACCACGGGCGATCACGAGCAGTGCGAGCACAGCACGCTGCTTCCACCCACCGAGATGCAGCTCTTGCCCGTCCCGCACCGCTGTGAGCGGCCCTAGCACGGCGATCATGAGATCATCAGCAGGATTCTCGGACGCGGGGTCCCTGACCGCATACGCCGCCGCTCCGGCGACCGTCTCCATCCGACCTCCCAGAGCACACGGAAGGCCTGTGGTCACCGATCACCGATCGGTCGTACCGAGTGCCGCCTCTTCTTGGGACGAAACTGCATCTTTGCAGTGCCCCCGAGTGCCTGCGTTCGATGGTATGTGAGGCGTGCGTCACATTGAAATATCCGGCGGCGACGCCCGTGCGCGCGCAATCACGGCGAGGATAGGCGGCTTCCGTCGCCGGAGAACCTCGCCTCGTTCATCTGGTCGGTCCGCCTTCAGGCTTACGAGGTGATCAGGAAGTTTGTCGCCTGAATCTTCGTGATCTTCCTAACGCCAAAACCCACCACGCGCACCGGATCGGCAAAGCCGACGATGGCACCTGGCACTGGATCACCCCCACCGGACACACCTACAAGATCCACCCCACCATCCTCGACACCATCCGCTTGCTCCACGAGAACCCCGAAAACTCACAGCCACCGGGCACTCACGACCCGCCAGAAGACCACGAACCCCCGCCGTTCTACCCCGCCCCCTCCTCGCTCATGTGGGATCCATCGTTGCCTATCGCGAGGCGACGAACAGGCTCTGAACACCGCGGCCGATGACCCCGGCCTTGTCGTAGAGGGCGGAGTCGGCAAGGCCGATGCCGTCGGCATCGATCGATGTTCGGGCGTCCAGGCACACCCACTCGCCCTCGGGGTACCTGTACAGGTGCACGGTGAGGTCCGGGTTGACGAACAGGTGCTCCCGGTAGTCGAGCACATTGCTGATCCCGTTTCCGGAGTCCGCCGCGACCAGGACGCGGGCCAACGGGCTCGGGTCCTCCCCCTCGACGAGAGGGACTCGCATCCGGAACCAGCACGTAGCTGGACCTTGGGTGGCGAAGCTCCCCGACACGAACCGGGTCTCCATGCCGGTGTGGTAGCCGTCCTCATAGGGAACCGGAAAGAACGGCCGCTCCGACGCCGCCTCCGGGCCGGGTGGCCGGAACCCGTCGGAGACCGCCGGCGCGGCCGAGCTTGCCGTCCTGATCAGCAAGGCGGTGACACGCATCGCAGGCGGCGCGCCGTCCGCGCTGAGCTCCGCCTCGACCACCTCCACGCTACGACCGGATCGCACGACTCGAGCGCTCACGGTCAGTGCGGCCACCGGTACCGGACGGGCGATGTCGAACGTCAGCCGGACCACCCGCAGGTCGTCGCGGGCACCGGGACGACGCTCGACTGCCCGGGCGAGCAACGCGGCCGGCGGCCCGGCGTGCTGCGACCGAGGGTCCCAGGGGCCGCGGGTGTACTCGGTGGCTTCGAACCGGTCCTCCGCCACCTGCCGGTAGAACGAGCCTTCTCCGGCCGAGCCGGTGCCGCCTCCTGGCCGCCTAGTCACCGTCCACCAGCATGCTGGTCCCGCGGCCAGATGGGCTGAGCTCGGGCCGCCGCCTCCAGCAGGGACTCCGTGTCGAGGTCTTGGATCGCCAGCTCGATGCCCTGATCAAGCCATTGACAGGCGACACGGAGCGGGCCAGGGGGTGGCAGCGGCCACAGCCAGTAATCCCGGTCGACGGATCGCTCGCTGCCGCCACCACCGCCGCCAACGAGCACTGGGCGGTCTGGCTTGGAAACCGGAAAGTACGGGACGAAGCGCGGCCCAGGCTCGTCAGGGAGAGCATGCCCAAGCGGAAGATCGACGTTCGTTGCACGCCGCCCGTCGGCGAGCTCGAACCCCCACTTCAACCTTCCGGCCTGCCACTCGACGTTCATGTCGTGGGCATAGGGGCCGTCGAAGACCTCACCGTGGACGTCCCTGCGGTGCACCCGTCCGCGCACCCGGACACCGAGTCTCATGCCGAGCCCGGTCGGAAAGGCCCGCATGCCCGTGAGCATCACCACTGTGCTCTCGGACCGACCGAGAATGAGCTCGACCGGCACGACGCCCGGCAGGACGTCGTCCGGCGCTCCCTGCCACGCAGGTCTCGGCTGCTCCTCGGACTCGTCTCTGTCCTCCGGCAGCGGGACGTCTGGGAAGAAGTCCACCCGTCCTCCTCACGTCGCTTCCCGTTGCACCCTACGTCTCACAGCGGGCTTTGAGCCCGCGGGCCTCGGCGTCGAGGTACTGGTTGGTTAGCCGCCTAGCCTCCTCCGTCCGGCGGGCGAGCTCCTCCAGCGTGAGGCGCCCTTCGACCGATGGGGCCCGCGATCTTTCGACGGCCGCCTCTCGCTCCCTGTCTGAGGCGCGGACGCTGTCGGGGTCGCTCATCTTGGGGCGCTGCAAGGATCAGTCCTCGCCCGTCGAGATCACCGCGCCATGCGCCTCCGCAAGGGCGACGGCCCCAGCCACATCCATCCTGGTCTTACGGAGGCCGGCCAGGTTGAGGTCGACACCGGCCAGAGTCGCGCCACGCAGGTCCGTTTCGTGCAGTATCGCGTTGCGTACGGTTGCGCCCGTCAGGTCACAGCCGCGCAGGGATACCGTGCTGAGGTCCGCATCCGCGAGATCGGCATCCTGCATCGGCAGGCCGGCAAGGTCCAGCCCGGCAAGCTTCGCTCCGCGCAGCACGACGCCGCGCCACTGACCACCACGGACGGTCATCGGGCGCAGGGTGCAGTCCACGAAGACCGAGCCGATCATCTTGCACCCATCAAGCGTGGCGCCGAACAGCGACGTTCGACGGAACTCGCAGGCCACGAAAGCGGAGTCGGTGTGGACCGAGGCGTTCAGCCGGCAGTTCGCGAACACGCATGACTCGAAGCTGGCGCCGTTGCTCACCGTCTCGGTCAGGTCGACCTCGCGGAACATGCAGCTTTCGTACGACTCAGCGGACAGGTCACGGCCGTACCAGTCCAGGTCGGCGAAGGTCTGCCCGGCCCACCTTTCGTTGTCCGCGCTCATGGCGCCACTCTGCCACGAGCCTCCGATGGGCGGGCGGCGCGCAATAGCCGCTCGGCAAGTTCGCACAGGTAGGTGGCCAGTTCCGGCGGGTCGTGAACTTCGAACTCGCAGCCCAGTTGCACGATCCGGTGGGCCAGCCACTCCAGCGAGTCGTCCCGCATGCCGTCGAGCAGGCACCGTCGCTCGGCGAGCGGGCGCAAATCGCCCGGTGCTTCGCCCAGCCGCCCGGCAACGTCCCGCGCAGGCAGGTGCAGCGTCACCCGTACCCGGAACGTTGGCGTCCACCAGTCCGTGCGGCGGCCCGCCACGTACGCAGCGGCGTCGGCTG
>CAZMXH010000005.1:14268-30400 GCA_964570165.1 uncultured Actinomycetes bacterium | reverse complement strand
GCATCCGCAGGCGGGTCGATGTCCAGCACGAGGTGGGTGGGCTCCTCGGGGCTGTCGGCCAGACTCAGCGTCGGGTGGTACTCGACTGCCCGCTGGTTGGCGAACCACAGCAACGTCCGCCGGTCGTTGCACAGCGCGTAGGCGACGTCACGCCGGGAGGACTCCGCCCAGACACGCACCGTCCGCACCCAGGATGGCGCGTACTTGGGGACGTTCTTCTGCATGAACGGCTGCTGGCCGCGCAGCACTCGGACCACTGACAGCGGACGGTCTCGCAGTTCGGGGAGGAGGCGGTCGGCCACCGCGTCGAGGTAATCCACCAGGTCCCGCTTGGAGGCGTCCGCGCCGTCGAACAGCGGCTGGTCGAGGTTGGTCAGCATCACGCCGCCCCGCTCGCCGTCACCGCTCATCGGACAACCCTAACCGGATACGGTCGGCATTATGACGACCGTCAACGAGCAGCAGGAGCCGGTGGACACGAAATTCCTCGAGCAGGCCGTGCGGCTTGCCCTCGACAACGTCGACGACGGTGAGGAGCCCTTCGGCGCGCTCGTCGTCGTGGACGGCAGAGTCGCCGGCAGCGGCGTCAACACCACCCGCCGGGACCACGACCCGACCGCGCACGCGGAGGTGGCGGCCGTCCGGGATGCGTGCCGCCGGCTGGGCACGCGGGACCTCGCGACGGCGACGGTGTTCTCGAGTTGCGAGCCGTGCCCGATGTGCCTCACCGCATGCGTCACGGCCGGGGTTTCCCAGATCGTGTACGCCGCGGCCAAGGAGTCCGTCCCCGACCTCGGCACGCCGGCCCGCCCGCTGCTCGCCGAGATGCAGGCCGCGCTGCGCCCGCTCGCCGGCGACAGCCTCCAGCACGTCCCGGTGCCGGAGGCGGAACGGCCGTTCTCCCGGTTCCTCGAGGTGGCCGGCGGCCGGTCGTGAGGCTCGGGCTGAACGTCCCCAACTTCGGGCCGGGCACCGACCCCGAATCCCTCGCAAGCTGGGTGCGTTTCGCCGACGGCGCGGGCTTCGCACTGGCGATGTTCTCCGACCACGTGGCGGTCACGTCAGACGTCGCCGAGACCTACCCGCCCCCGTTCTACGAGCCGTTCACCACACTCGCCTGGCTGGCCGGAATCACCGAGCGGATCGAACTCGGCACGTCGGTGACCGTCCTGCCGTACCGCAACCCGCTGCTGACGGCACGCGTCGCGGCGGCAATCGACCAGTTCAGCGGTGGCCGCTTCATCCTGGGCGTCGGCGTAGGCTGGTCGGAGCAGGAGTACGCCGCGCTCGGAGTGCCGTTCCGCCAGCGCGGCGCCATCACCGACGACTACCTCGCCGCGATCAGGCTGCTGTGGTCGGACGACGTCGCCTCTCACGATGGACGGTTCGCCTCGTTCCCCGAGGTGCACACCGGTCCCGGCGCGGTACGCGAGCCCCATCCGCCGATCTGGGTCGGGGGCTCCAGCCGTGCCGCCATCCGCAGGGCCGTGGAGTTCGGAGACGCGTGGCATCCGATCAACATCGAGCCGCGTTGGCTCCGCGACGAGGGCCTCGAAGCGCTACGGGCGGCGGCCGCCGCCTCGGGTCGTTCCCTACCGGACCTGTGCCCCCGGATCCGCCTCCACCTCGCGGACGACTCCCTGCCGGAGGACGGACGCAGGGCCGGCGAGGGAGACCTGCCCCAGATACTGCACGACGTCGAGGCCTTCGCCGGCTTGGGTGCGCGCTACCTCGTGTTGGACACCAACCCGGACCATCCCTCGCAGCGCCGGCCGGCAGCCGCCGACTGGGAAGCGCTTGAATCGGTGGCCCAACAGGCGCGGAAGCTCGGCCTCGCCGACATGGAGTGACAGGGCCTGGTCGAAATGCGGCTCGCCGGCCCCGACGGCGTGCCCATCGTGCTCGCCGAGGCGCCGGACGACCACCCGCTGCGCCGCGACACCCGCTGAGCGGGGCGGTCACCGCCGAGGTGGCGCGCCGCCAGCCGGACGGCACCTGGCTGTGGGTGATTGATCAGCCGAACATCGTCGGCTGAGGGCCCGAGACCAGGTGATACAGCGACACCCACTGGGCGGCCGTGAGGTCCCTGGGCAGGGCGGACAGGTCCACGGCATGCCGGCGCGCCCACCCGCGCAGCTCGCCCCGTGGGACGTACGGGCGGAGGATGCCGAACAGGCCGGCGCCCTTTCCGGTGAACACCGCCCTCACCAGCCGCTGGTAGCCACGCCGGTCAGCGGCTCCCAGAAACGGCTCACGGCGCCGGCTCGCCAGCACCAACCCGCCGTCCACGCGGGGCGCCGGGCGGAACGCCTGCGCCGGCACCCGCCGCACCAGTTCGATCTCGTACCACGGCCACCAGGATGCTGTGAGCATCGTCGCCCCAGAACGCTTCCGAGCGACCTCCCACTGCATCACGAGCGCGGCCCGGCACCATCCGTCGTGCGCGAACAGCGAACGGAGCAAGGCGGTGGTGATGGCGTACGGGACGTTGGACACGACCTCGTACGGCGCCGCCGGGTAACAGAACTGCAACACGTCGGCCCGCACCACGCGAACCGCGGAGCCGAACCGCGTCCGCAGGATGCGCGCGAGGCGCGGGTCGATCTCGACCGCGGTGACCTCGCGGCCTGTGCGCACGAGCTCGGCGGTGAGCATGCCGTCGCCGGCTCCGAGATCCACGACGGGCGCGGCGGAGCCACCCAGCAGCCCGCACACCTCGGCGGCGACGCGCCTGTCGCGCAGGAAATGCTGGCCCAGTTCGCGGCGCGGCCGTTGGTGGAACTTGTCACGAGGCGGATGGGGCACGATCGGTCTCCCTGAGTGGCAGGAGCCGAGCGCGGAAGAGCGGGCGGGCGACGTTGATGCTCACCGAGAGGCGGCGGACCAAGCCGGCCGGCGGAACTCTCGACGCTCGGCGAGGACTCGGTCGACCGGCGGTGCCCGGGTTCAGTAGCGAGGACGCGGCACCGCCGGTCAGGCGGTGCGCAGTCTCGCGTTTGCGATGCCCACGGCGACACCGTACCACGAGGAAAAGCCCGGGCTCACCCTGGCAAGATCCCGCAAAGGTTGAGCAATGTGCCACCCACTGCTTGCGATCATCTCTCTCGATTTCCCTATTGACGTGCTACAGAACCGCCCATAGATTTACAGAAAACCATTTCGGACGTTTCCGACGAATCTACGCGGAGACGCCAACAGAACGTGTCGCAGCCCTCACGACACGGAGGTTCCCCGTGACCCCACGACGATCATCCATCCGACTGAGCGCCGCCGCCGCCTCGACAACCATGGCGCTTGCCGGGCTCGCTTACCTGGGCCCGTCCGCCGCCGCGGAAGGCGACGAGGACAGCGGCTCCGGCAACCCCATCGTCCGCGACATCTTCACCGCGGACCCAGCAGCGCTCGTCCACGACGGGACGATGTACATCTTCACCGGGCGGGACGAGGCCACGCCGCAGCAGGCGAACTTCGTCATGCGCGAGTGGCACGCGTTCTCGTCGACCCAGCCGGACAACGTGCCCGAGGCCTGGGAGCACCACGGTGCCCTGCTCGACCTCGACGACTTCGAGTGGGCCAACGCCAACGCGTGGGCCAGCGAGGTCGTCCAGGGCCCGGACGGGAGGTTCTACTGGTACGTCTCGATGCGGTGGGCCGACGCTCCCCCTGGAGGGGACGTGATGTCCATCGGAGTGGCTGTGGCAGACGATCCTCTCGGCCCGTACGAGGACGCGCTCGGCGAGCCGCTGATCACGGTCGAACTGCCGAACTCCTCGGCGCACAACATCGATCCGACGGTGATCGTGGACGACGAGCACGGCATCTACCTGTACTGGGGCTCGTTCTGGTCACCGCGGTTCGTGGAACTCGAGGAGAACATGATCGAGCTGGCTAGCGACCCGATGACGCCGGTGGGCCTCGACGAGTTCTGGGAGGCGCCCTGGATCTTCGAGCGGAACGGCGTCTACTACATGGCGTACTCGTCGAACGCGAACATCGCCGGTGACGGCTGCGTGACGTCGTCCAGCTTCGCCTGCATCCGGTACGCCACGTCCGACCACCCCGCCGGGCCGTGGACCCACCAGGGCATCGTGCTCGGCCAGGTCAGCTCGACCACGAACCACCCGGCGATCGTCGAGTCCCCGGTCGGCGACGACGAGTGGTGGATGGTCTACCACACCGCCGACCTTCCCGACGGCGGCACCTTCCGGCGCTCGGTGGCCCTCGACCGGCTGTTCTTCAACCCGGACGGCACCATGCAGGAGGTCGTCCAGACCCGGTTCGAGTTCCCCGAGCCGCCTCCGGAGCCGACGGACAACGCGGCGCTGTCGGCAACGGTGACCTGCTCGTCCACCTCGCCCTGGGAGAGCTGCGACGCGCTCAACAGCGGGGACGACCCGGAGAGCTCCAACATCCCGGGTGCCAACCTGGGCACCCGCTGGGGCACCTGGCCCGAGGGCGGCCAGCACTGGGTCCAGTACACGTGGGACGCCCCGGTGCGGGTGGACGGCTCGGACATGTACTGGTTCCAGGACTCGACCGACGGCGACGGTGTCGGCGTCAAGCGCGCCGCCGAGTGGGTGATCCAGTACCTGGACGGCGAGGACTGGGTGGACGTCGCGAACCCGAGCGGCTACGGCACGCTGCTCGACCAGTACAACGAGACGACGTTCGACCCGGTGACCACCACGGGCCTGCGTGCCGTCATGGAGACCCGCGACGACGCAGACGGGGTAGGCGCGCTGCAGTGGAAGGTGTACTCGGCCGAGCCGTCCGCCGTCGACGAGGTCGAGGTGGAAACCGCCGTCGGTGAGCCGCCCGAGCTACCGGAGACCGTGACCCTGCACTACGCCGACGGGGCCAGCCTCGAAGCCGGCGTGTTCTGGCGCGAGTTCGACGAGAGCCTGCTCGACGAGCCCGGCACCTTCACCGTCACGGGAGTGATCGCGAACCAGCTCGTCGAGGCCGAAGCGACGGTGCACGTCGACGCCTGCCCCGGCGGGTTCTCACCGGAGCAGACCGTGACCTTCGGCGACCAGGACTCGCGCGTGCCGAACTACGACTTCGGCGACGGGTGCACGTTCCTGGACGTGGTCTGGGACGAGGCGCCGT
The DNA here is from genome assembly GCA_964570165.1 of uncultured Actinomycetes bacterium. Classification (GTDB taxonomy): domain Bacteria; phylum Actinomycetota; class Actinomycetes; order Jiangellales; family Jiangellaceae; genus JBMCTR01. Next base: position 25,291 of record CAZMXH010000005.1, on the reverse strand, counting down.
TCGCGAGCCACGGCCACCTCGTGAGCACGGTGGCGGCGCTCAGCTCCGAATGGGTGGCCGACGGCGTGTTCAGCCAGCGCGAGCGGGTGGCCATCATCGTCGCCGCGGCGCGGTCCGAGGACGCCTGGCGGGAGGTGCCCTCCTAGCTCTCGGCCAACAGGTCGACGAGCACTGCGGTGTGCGCGTAACGGGTGTCGCGCACCGCGGTCAGGAGGGTGACGGGACCGGCGGCGGCAAGCTCGCGCAACCGCTCGAGCGCCGCCGCTCGGTCGTCGTCGGTCAACTCCGCGCGGTAGCGCTCGGCGAACTCCTCGTAGCGCTGCGGGTCGTGGCCGTACCAGCGACGCAGGTCGTCGGACGGCGCCACGTCCCGCAGCCAGGTGTCGAACGCCGCGGCATCCTTGCGCAGCCCGCGCGGCCACAGCCGGTCGACCAGGACCCGGTGGCCATCCTCCGGGGCCGGGTCTTCGTAGACGCGCTTCACCCGAGGGCGCGAACGGGCGGCCATACGTCCGAGTGTCCCGCAGGACACGGCGGAACGCACGGCCGCCCGCTCAGCGACCGGTCAGTGAACCGTCACGGTCTTCTTGTTGTAGTTGTTGCCGTTGCCGTTCGGGTCGTACCGCTTCTCGGTGTTGCCCGCCGCGTCGACCGAGAACCAGTGCACTCGGGTCTTCCCGGGCTCCAGCTCGATCGCGGCCGCGCCCTCGCGCAGCCCGGCCGAGCTCACCATCGGCGACTCGTACGTCGGACGGCTGCCGTCCAGCGTGTAGTGGATGGTGACCGGCTCCGTCGCATCGAACGTCACGCCGTCGTCGGTGAGCACGAGTTCCGTCTTCGGCGGCTTCACGTCCGAGCCGTACGCTCGCGCGACCTCGAACAGCCCGATCAGGCCGTTGGAGAACTCCATCGCCTCCTCGAAGCCCTCCTCGAACGGCGGCTGGAAGCCGACGGCATCCCAGTCACGGTCCTCCGGGTCCCAGAGATCGGCGCCGACCTCGAAGTCCCAGCCGAAGATGCCGCGGTTGTACCAGAGCTCGTCCGCGGAGTTGCCGGCCGCGGAGTACAGCACGTCGATGACCGGCCCGGTCCGGCCCGGCCACACGGCCGTGCCCCGCCAGTTCTGCACGGCCGACAGGATGTGGCTCGACGCCGCCCAGAAGTAGTTCTCCTCGCCGAGCGTCGGCCGCTCGAGCGGCACCCGGCCGGCCTGGACGTACGCACCCGGTGGCCACATGAAGTAGCCGCCGTAGGAGTGGATGTTCATCGCGAACTTGATGTTCGGGAACTGCTCGGTAAGCCAGACCTCGTTCTTGGCCTCGGGCTCGGACAGCTCCGCCGGGCCTGCGAAGACGTCGCTGACACACGACGACGATGCTCCCGAGTACCCGTCGAACACGGAACCGACGCTGAAGTTCCGGTTAACGTCGACCCCCCACGCATCGCGCGCCAGCGGGTCACCGAACTCGGGACCGCAGTGGTTGGTCATGTTCCGCCGCTGGAAGTTGCGGTCGTAGAACGAGTAGTGGCCGCCGTCCGGGTTGATCGACGGGATGATGAAGATGTCCAGGTCCCTGAGCAGCTTCTTGGTGGCTGCATCGGTCTTCGAGTTGCGCAGCAGCCGTTCCGCGGTCTCGACGGCGACCAGCGGCGTCACCCACTCGCGGGCGTGCTCCTGCGCGTAGGCGAACACGCCGGTCCTCGACCCGTCCCGGTGGTTGCCGATCCGGATCGCCCGGACGGTGAACGGCTCGCGGGAGACCGAGTCCGGCGCGCTGAGGAAGTCCGACAGCTGCTCGCTGCCGACCTCCGCAGTGCCGTTGCCCGCGTTTCCGCGGAACGTCGCCGCTGATACAAGTGCCGATGCCGCCGGCGAGGAGTTGATCGCAGCCACGACGTCGGCCGCAGTGCTGGCCAGGTCGCCGGCGGCGTCGGTGGCCAACGACACGACGACCGTGGTGCCGTCCTCGACCGTGACGGTCAGCGGGCTGTCGGGCACCCCGGGGTCTCGCGTCTCGAGCCGCAGGTCGTTTCCGCCCTCGTGCCCCCAGTCGTGCGAGGTCACGTAGAACGCGGTGCTGGTAAACGAGCCGATCAGCGCCTGCGCATGGCGGCGGTAACCGTTCGTCTGGTACGGCAGCTCGATGATCTCCGCGAGGTCGGGGAACTCCGCGGCGAGGTCCTCGATCCGCTGGTACGCCTCGGTCGGGTCCATGTAGTGGTCGACGAACGCGGTGGCGTAGTGCGGGCCGTCCGGCTTGCGCGGCTCGCCCAGCCACGCCACCACGTCCGCGGTGGTCTCGCCGCCCATGCTGCTGGTGATCGTCACCTCGTCCGGGATGTCGTCCACCTGCACCGGCTCGCTGAACCGGTGGTACATGTACTGGCCGGCGTCCACGAAGCGGCTCATGGTCTCGCTGTTGCCGTCCCAGCTCACCGTGAGAACGGTCGAGCTGTCGGCGCCGGCGGAGCTTTTCACCTCGATGTTGAGGTAGGTCTCGCCGCCGATGCTCTCGAACCATTCGGAGCGCAGCACGGTCAGTGTGTCGGTCGCGAGTGTCTCGACGTCCTCAAGCTCGGCCACTGCCGCTTCGCGTTCAGCGACGACGTCTTCGATCTCCTCGGTGGAGACGATGGGCGCGCCGACCGCGTAGCCGAGGTCTCGCAGCCGATCCTGCTCGGTTTCCGTGGCGACGATGTGTACCTCGAAGCCGCCGCCTGCCGGCTTTACGTACTCCGTGACGTCTGCGCCGTCCGCGATCAGGCCCAGGATGTCGGTCTGGTCTGTCACGTAGACCTTGACGAGCTCCGCCGGTCCGCCGCCGTCGAGCGGCTCCACGGGGGTGTCGCCGGGAGCGGCTCCTGCGCCCGCCGCCATCCCGGCGACCGCGACTGGGACCACGGCAAGTACGACGAGCCTGCGCCGCAATCGTGGGACGAGTGATCTCATTGCCTTGCCTCCTGACAGTGAGGCGATATGTGCAATGTCATACAAGAGCTAATTCGCTAATGCGTCAATCCCCACGATGGTCCGATATTGACCAGGTTTGCTGGTTGCAGCAGTGGATGAGCAGTATCGGCCGTTTAATCGGACGGCGCGCTCGAGCGGGTTGGTCGTGCCATCACCGCACCGGCGGCGAGCAGCACCGCGGTGAGAAGCACGGCCAGCTCAATGGCCACGTAGTCGGCGAGCGCTCCGTTGATCGCCGCCGCCAGCGGCCGCGAACCGATGAACGCCACCGCCCACAGCGCCATGATCCGGCCGCGCATGTACTCGGGCAGCCGCTCCTGGAGCTGGGTTGTCAACGAGGTGATGGTGAGCATCATCCCGATCCCGGCTACGAGCAGACCTGCGACCACGATCGCCGTGACCTGCACCACACCGAGCAGCACGATCCCGCCGGCGAACAACGACATGCCCACCGGCCCCATCCGCACCGTGCCGAGGCGCCGCCGTACCTGCCCGATGATCAGGGCGGTCACCGCTGCGCCAGCGCCGAAAGCGGACACCAGCAGGCCGACCGTCGACTCTTGCCCGCCAAGGCGGTCCACGATAGGCGGTGTCAGCGTGAGCACCGGGTCGACGCCGAAACCCGCCGCGGTGACCGCCAGTAGCAGCACCAGGCATCTGGGATCGGTGCGCAGGTACCGCAGTCCCGCGCGGACCGAGCCATCGTCGCGCGGCGTCCGGTCCACCGGGCGCAGCGTCAGCCGGCTGACCACCCAGGCGTACGCGAGGTTAAGCGTCGCCGCGATTCCGAACGCCACCGCGGGGCCCGCAGCCACGAGGATGAGCGCGCCGGCCGCCGGCCCGACCGCTCGCGCGACGGTGAACGGCATCTGGGTCAAGGCGACCGCCGTGGCCAACTCGCCCGGACGGACCAGGGCGGGCAGGATCGCCTGCATCGCGGGCGCGCCCACCGCGAACCCGACCCCGACGATGAACGCCGTGCCGATGACCGGCCACGCACCCGGCATCCCGTCGACCCCGACCAGGCCGATCCACACTGCCAGCACCAAACCGCCAAGGCCGGACGTCATACGCGCAAGTGCGAGCTGACGTACCCGGTTGCCTCGGTCCGCGCTGGCCCCTGCGCGCGGCGCGAACAGCAGTTGCGGGACGAACTGCGCGATGCTTACCGCGCCCACCATCAGCGCCGACCCGGTGAGCTGGTACACCACGACGGCGGCCACCACGTTGTGCACCCAGATCCCGATCGACGCCAGCGTCGAGACCGCGAAGTAGGGCCCGAAGACTCGGTCGACGAGCAGGGCCGGGGCACCCCGCGACGGCGGCTCAGGGTTCGTGCGCTCGTCACTCACCGCTCGAGCTCGTCCAGGCTCTTGCGCAGCCGTTGCAGCCCGGCGGCGATCTCCACGAGCTCATTGGTGTCCCAGTCGGCCGTCACATCGCCGAGCAGCTTTCGCCGCGCCGCCGTCGCTCGCTCCAGCAGCGACTCTCCCTTCGCGGTCAGCTCCAGGCGCACGCGCCGCCGGTCGTCCGGTGCCGGCTCCCGGGCGACGTAGCCGGCAGCGACGGCGCGGTCGACCAGACGGCTGGCCGTCGACGCATCCACGGCGAGCAGCTCGGCGACGCTGCCGACGCCCTGCTCCGGCTCGTCCAGCCGGGATACCGCCCGTACCGTCCGGTAGGTGCCGAGCTCGACCTGCTCGCCCAGCGCAGCCATGAACCGGCGGACGTAGCCGGGCCGGCTGAGTGAGCGGCGCACGGTGATGAGCGCGTCGTCGAGCGCATCGAGCGCATCATTACGTGCGGAGGACATACGATGCATTGCACATCCAAACCGGCCCGTTCGGCAACTCCGATGAATCCGCCGCCGTCCCAGGGTCAGTCCTGGTGGAAATGCACGGACTCAGCAGGAGGAGCCAGTGGGAAGACTGTTCGTCAACATGTTCATGTCTCTGGACGGTGTCATCCAGGCCCCCGGAATGCCGGACGAGGACCGCGACGGCGCCTTCGAGCACGGCGGCTGGCAGGTGCCGTACTTCGACGAGGAGTCCGGGAAGTACATGCTCGGTCGGATGGCCGGCTTCGACGCCCTGCTGCTCGGCCGGAGAACGTACGAGATCTTCGCGGGCTACTGGCCGCATGCCCCTGCCGGTGACCCCGTCGCGGACAAGCTGAACAGCGTGCCGAAGTACGTGGCCTCGCGGACCCTCGACACGGTGAGGTGGAACAACTCCACGCTGCTCCGGGACGATCTCGCCAGCGAGGTCGCCCGGCTCAAGCAGGAGCACCGCGAGATCAACGTCACTGGCAGCGCCGGCCTTGTCCAGAGCCTGATGGCGCAAGACCTCGTCGACCAGTACAACCTGTGGATCTACCCAGTGCTGATCGGCAGCGGAAAGCGGCTGTTCGCCGAGGGCACCATGCCGTCCGCACTGGAACTCGTCGACTCGAGGGTGTTTGGCAACGGCGCGGTCGTGGTGGCGTACCGTCCGGTCGGCAAGCTGCAGCACGGCTCCACCGCGCTCGACGCCGGGTAGGGACGCTTCGGCGAATGCTGTCGGTAGACCTGGTGACGGTGGTCGTCCGTGACTACGACGAGGCGATCGCGTTCTACCGCGACGTGCTCGGCTTCCGGCTGCTCGAGGACACCCGCGTGGACGAGACCAAGCGCTGGGTCGTGGTTGCTCCGCTCGGCCGCAGCGGAACGCGGCTGCTGCTCGCGCGGGCGGCTACCGCGCACCAGGTCTCCCGGGTCGGCGACCAGACCGGTGGCCGCGTCGCGTTCTTCCTGACGACCGACGACGTCGACCGCGACTACGAGAAGCTCGCAGCCGCCGGCGTGCGGTTCGAAGAGTCACCGCGCACCGAGGCGTACGGGCGGGTCGCGGTGTTCGAGGACTTGTACGGCAACCGCTGGGACCTCATCGGCCCGGCGTCTTCCGGATCGTGACTCGGTCACCTGATCGCCAGCTCCGCGGCGATCAGGTGAGCCAGGCGAGGCGCAGAAGGCGGGTAGCTCACCTGATCGCATCTCAGCATGCGGACGCTCAGCGATCAGGGGATCCAGTCGCCCCATGCGCGGCGGGTTAGTCACCTGATCTTTCCGCGCAGTAGACCGCGGGCTCACCCCGCAGCAAGTGCGGGCTCGTTCCGCGCAGTGACCGCGGGCCGTACCCGGACTGCCGCTGCCGAGCTCAGGTCGGAAAGCGGCGGGCGCTCGGTCGACCCTGACCGCCGTCCACCACGAGGTTCGCGCCCGTGATCCACGACGCCTTCTCGGACAGCAGAAAGGCCACGGGCGCGGCGACCTCGTCCAGCGTGCCGAGCCGGCCGAACGGGAACTCGCTGGCGAGAAACTCGGCGAACTGCTCCGGGTTCTCCTGCCGGAACTGGTCCCAGCGTCCTCCCGGCCACATGATCGAGCCTGGGCTGACCGCGTTGACCCGGATGCCCAGCGGGGCCAACTCCTGAGCCAACGTGGCGGCGAGGTGGATCTCCGCCGCCTTGGCCGCCGCATATGTCGTGCGCGGGGCGGGCCGCATTCCGGTGATGGACGCGATCAGCACCACCGAACCACCGCCCGCGGCGCGCATGTGCGGGACCGCGGACCGCGTCAGGGTAACCGCGTGCCCGACGTTGAGCTCATAGGTTGCCATGAAGTCCGCGGCCGTCGAGTCCAGCAGGTTTCCGCCGACAGTGCCGCCGACGTTGGCGACCGCGCCGTCGAGCCCGCCAAGCCGCTCGGCCGCCTCCTCCACTGCCTGCCCGAGCGCCTCGGAGTCGGTGACATCGGCGGTCAGAGCGACAACCTGCGTCCCGTGCCGCTCGAGGTCGGCCCGGGTGCGCTCCAACTGGTCGGTGCCGCGCGCCAGCACGGCGACGTCAGCCCCCTCGCCGGCCAACGTGTCGGCCACGGCCCGGCCGATGCCGCGGCTCGCTCCCGTGATGAGGAACCGGCGGCCGCGCAACCTAAGGTCCAATGCCTACCTCCGCTTCATCGCTCGTTGGGGAGTTTCTACCGGAGGACCGGCCGTTTCGCTGCCGATCAGGGCTGGGTCGCGTCGGCCAGCCGGTGGACCTCCTGCGGGTCGGCGTTGCACGGGAAGAGGAGCAACTCGTCGCATCCCGCGTCCTCGAAGGCGGTCGCGGCGTCCCGCTCAGCGTCGGCGTCGGTGAGGGCGTGGGAAAGGACGCTCGATACGGCGTCTGGGCCCTCGACAGCGTAGAAATCCTTGAGGTAGGCCGCTGCGTCGGACCGTGCTGTCGGCCCGAGTGCGAAGTAGGGCAGGGCCATCAACCGGGGCTTCCCTTGCCGACCGTGCTCGGCCCACGCCCGCCGCACTCCACCAGCGCCCTCGCGGAACGCTCCGAGCCCCCGGCTGCCGGCGATCCAGCCCGTACCCCATGCCGCCACCCTCGTGAATGCCGCCTCGCTCGCGCCGCCAAAGATGAGCTGCGATCGACCGAGGCTGGCCGCTGGGCCGACAGCCCCGGCGACGCCTCGCGGCTCGCCGGCCCACACTCGCGTCATCTCGTCCAGCATCGCGTCGAACCGCCGGCCGCGCTCGCGGAACGGCACGCCGGACGCAACGTAGTCGTCCTCGTAGCCACCCACGGCCAGGCCCAGCACCAGCCTCCCTCCAGCGAGGTGGTTCACCGTTGCGGCCTGCTTGGCCAGCAGGGTCGCGTTGACGCGCAGCGGCGCTATCAGGATGGATGTCATCAGCCTGATGCGCCGCGTCACGGTAGCCGCAGCCGCCAGGGTCACCAGAGGCTCGGTGTTCTGGTACACGAGCCGGTCGATCACCCCGAGCGACGAGAAGCCGCGTTCCTCTGCGGCCACGGCCCACTGCACGAGCTGGCCCGGAGTGGTTCCCGGGAGCGTGGACGGCAGGCCGATTCCGATGTCCATCGGCTAGGAGAAGCCCATTTCGTCAGCCTTGCGGCGCACGGTGCGTCGGCGTGGGACGGGACCCAGGCGGCGACGGCCGGAATGGTCCATGGGCAGGATCGCCTGGCTGCCTCGCACGCGGCTGACCGTGGCTCAGCCACTCGCGTACACCGTCCGCCGCGTCGTCGTCCTCGCGCTCCTGCTCGGCGACCCGCTGCCGGAGGTACTCGAACTCCCTGTCGCGGTCCCGCTTGCGGCGAATCCCGGAGATCATCGCGACGATCCCCGACAGGGCGATCGCACCGGTCACGGCGCCGGCGAGGAAGACGACCCAGATCGTCGTGTCGGCGGTGAAGCCAAAGGCTTCGACTCCCAGCGTGTCACCGCCCTCCCAGACCGCGACGAAGACCAGCGCAGCAGCAAAGGCGAGCAGCAGCAGCCCGAACGCGATCATCAACCGTCCTCCATCCGTGTCGGCCGATCTGAAGGTCCCCTTCCCGGGACGGCATTCGGGCAAACCCCAGACAGGCCAGGCGATGCCGCGGGCACGCAATGGCGATTGTCGGACATATCGTCGATGATTGCGGCCATGCCGAGTGACATGTTCATCGAACCCGACGCCGACCCGAGGGTCGACCCGCCCACTTCCGGTGACGAGTGCACGACGCTCAACGGCTTCCTCCAGTGGCTGCGCGACACCCTGGACCTCAAGTGCTCCGGCCTGGAGCCCGCCGACCTTGCCCGGCGCTCCGTGGAACCGTCGACGCTCTCGCTGCTCGGGCTGGTCCGCCACATGGCCGAGGTGGAGCGCCACTGGTTCCGCCGGACGCTGGCCGGCCAGCAAGCTCGGCCGTACTTCAAGTCCAGGGAGGACCGCGACGCCGACTTCAACGGGGCGGTGGCCGACCCTGACGTCGTCGCGCAGGCGTGGCAGGTGTGGCGCGACGAGATCGCCTTCGCGGACCGGTTCGTGGCTGAGGCCCCCGATCTCGACGTCACCGGGAACAATCGCTGGCAGGGCACGGTCTCGCTACGGTGGGTTCTGACACACATGATCGAGGAGTACGCCCGTCACCTCGGCCACGCCGACCTGCTCCGTGAGCGCATCGACGGAAGGGTCGGCGAGTAGCGGCTGGGAGGGATCGCCATGATCGCGCGGATCTGGAGGGGCTGGGTCAGGACGCCGCAGGCCGCCGAGTACGTCGAGTACATCATGGGCACCGGCATCGCGGAGTACCGGCGGACGCCGGGCAACCTCGGAGCCCAGATGCTGACCCGTGAACTCGACGATGGCAGGACCGAGGTGCTGACGCTGAGCTGGTGGGACTCGCGCGACAGCATCCGGGCCTTCGCCGGTGACGACATCGAGGCGGCCGTGTTCTACCCCGAGGACGACCGGTACCTGGTCGACCGTGAGACCACCGTGAGGCACTACGAGGTCCACGGGGGGAGCTGAGCCGGGCGCTAGCATGGTGGGCAGGCGAGGAGCCCACCGATGCACCCAGGCCCGACGGCTGCCATCGTCGTCTATCAAGGAGTCCTGGTCGACGAGACCGAGGTCTTCCGCTTCCTGCTTTCCCGCCTCCCCGACTTCCAGGTCGTCACGGTCGGCGCGGCTCGGGTCTCGTACCCCGGCCCGGGAGGCGTCGAGACTGCAGAAGCCACGCTGGACGAGGTCAGCGACCCGGAGATCGTGGCCGTGCCGGGCGGGATCGGATGTCATCGGCAGGCGCAGATCGCGGGTTGGCTTCGGACCGTGTCCCCTGCCTGGATCATCACCAGTTCGACCGGCTCGGCGTTGCTGGCCGCCGCCGGTCTGCTCCGCGACGCCACCGCCGCCACGCACTGGCTCGCCGGGTCGCTCCTGGAGCGCCACGGCGCCCACCCGTCTCCAGAGCAGGTGGTCGTCGATGGCGCGATCATCACGTGCGCGGGACGGTCGAGCGCATTCGGCGCCGCTCTGATCATCGCCGAGGCATACGGCGGGCAGGCCCTCGTCGACCGAATCCGCGCGGAGCTTGCGGCCGAACCGGCACCCGAGCCCCGGCCGGCAATCTGGCGCAGGCTGCGAAAGGCCGTGCGGCGGCTTGGTCGCGAACCGGTGGACACGCGCACGCCGAAACCGCTGCCGGTCAGCGGTGCCGACGTACTGGACCTCGGTATGGTCACGTTGCTGCAACGCGGCATCGTCGATGACACGGCTGAGCGTTGAGGTTCGCAGGACCGCTACCCGTCCGGGCGGTACAGCTCGGGCCGGCGGAGCCGGAGCGCCGGCTCGCGCTGCCGCTCGGCACCGATCGCATCGAGGTCGAGCGTCGCCCGGAGTACTGCCGGCTCGCGGCCGGCCTCGGCGAGCACGTCTCCACGCGGGTCGACGATCATCGACCGGCCGCAGAAGCCGTCTCCGGCGAGGTTGCTCGCGACCACGAAGAGTTGGTTGTCCTGCGCGCGGGCACGGTTGCGGACGGGCAGCAGGTGGTCGTAGCCATCGGGAACGGCGGACGGGATCGCGAGAATCTGGGCACCGTCGAGGGCGAGCGCGGTTCCGATCTCGGGGAAGGCGTGCTCGAAGCAGATCAGGGGACCTACCCGCCCTGCGGGGGTCGGGACGGTGAGCAGTGCGTCGCCCTGCGCGAGCAGCGCCCGTTCCGGCGGGTAGAGATGTGTCTTGCGGTAGGGCACGACCGTCCCGTCGGCGCCGACGATGGCGGCGGTGTCGTACAGTGCGCCGTCATCGCCGCGCTCCAGCAGGCCGATGATGAGCGTGCACCTGCGAGCAGCCGCCAACTCGAGGGCGAGGGCGACCGACGGGCCGTCGAGCGGCTCGGCGAGCGTGTCTCCCATGGCGGCGAGGCCGTCGAGGTCGTACCCGCTGATGCACAACTCGGGTGCCACGACGAGGTCGACGTCCTCGTCCAGGCTCGCGACCGCTTCGGCGAGCCGTCTGCGATTGCCGTCGACGTCGGCGAACGGGGCTGCAAGCTGCAGCGCAACGGCGATCGTCCTCATCCCTTGGTCCCGCCGGCGAACAGGCCTCGCACGTAGTACCGGTTGAGCGCCATGAAGAGGACGAGCGGCGGGAGTATTGCCATGATCGCGCCGGCGGAGACGATGTCCTGCTGGGCGAGGTGGGGCGACTGCAGGTTCGCCAAGCCGACCTG